>DAISVW010000138.1:0-6609 GCA_036826695.1 Aestuariivirga sp. | reverse complement strand
ATGTGCCAGCCTGGGCGGCCGCGGCCCCACGGGCTGTCCCAGCCGGGCGTTTCGGAATCGGACGGCTTCCACAGCACGAAATCCATCTCGCCGCGCTTGTAGGGCGCCACATCGACGCGGGCACCCGCCAGCATCTCATCGAGCGAGCGGCGGGAGAGCTGGCCATAATCCGGCATCGAGGGCACGTCGAACAGCACATGGCCATCGGCCACATAGGCGTGGCCCGAAGCGATCAGCCGCTCGATGATGTCGATCATGCCGGCGATGTGCTGGGTGGCGCGCGGCTCGACGGTGGGCGGCAGCACGCCCAGCGCCGCGATGTCTTCATGAAACTGACGGGTGGTTCGGTCGGTGAGTTCGCCGATGGCAATGCCCTCGGCCCGCGCCCTGGCGTTGATCTTGTCGTCGACGTCAGTGATGTTGCGCACATATTTGACGTGATCTGGCCCGTAGATCTGGCGCAGCAGCCGGAACAGCACGTCGAACACGATCACCGGCCGGGCATTGCCGATATGCGCGTAATCCCACACCGTCGGACCGCAGACGTACATGCGCACATTCCCACGATCGAGGGGGACGAAATCCTCCTTGGTGCGGGTCAGCGTGTTGTAAAGTCGCAACGGCATATCGGTCCTCAGGCTTGCCGGCCCGGGTTCGCTTCGTCTTGGATTTAGGTCAAGCGGCGCCCTGCCAGCGGTTGTCGGCTAGCGGCAAATAATGAGGCCGCGGCAAGCGGCGGTGGCGGGGCGAAAGTCCATGTTGGACAATAACATGCGTCAGTTGCCACGCAAGGTCAAGGGCTTGCGCGGAACCGGTGACCGGTATGCCGTTTCAAGCCTACCTCACGGCTCCCAGCCCGGCTAAGTCTCATGCGGGACGGAATCACACCTGACATGACCAGCGACGAACAGAAACAGCACCGCATCGGGCTTCTGCTGGTGGCGGGGGCGGCGCTGGCCTGGTCGACCTCCGCCCTGTTCGTGCGCAATATCGAGGCCGGGCGCACCACCATGCTGTTCTGGCGCGGGCTGTTCTCTGGCCTTGCCGTCTTCCTGCTGTTTCTTGTCATGGAGCTCGGCCTCGCACCCGCCATTCTGCGCTCACTGGGCGTGCCCACCCTGGCGGTTGCCCTGCGGGCGGCGAGCGCCATGATCACCGGCATCGGGGCGTTGCGCCTCACGACCGCAGCCGATGCCATGGTGATCTACGCCACGGTGCCGTTCATGACCGCCGCCCTCGCCTATCTAGCAATCGGCGAGAAGCCCTCACGCTCCACCCTGCTCGCCAGCGTGGCGGCGCTGATTGGCGTCGGCGTCATGCTGTGGGGCGCGAAAATGGGCGGCAGCCTGCTGGGCCAGGTCCTCGCGGTGCTGATGACGCTGTCGATGGCGGGCTTCACAACCGTAATGCGCATGCATCGCGAAGTGCCGATGCTTCCGGCCATGGCCTCGTCGGCGTGGATCTGCTCCTTCGCCTGTTTCTGGTTCGCGGAGCCGATGTCGATTTCAGCGCATGACTTTCTGCTCTGCATGGCTTTCGGCATCGTGCAGAACGCCACCGGTCTGGCGCTCTACACCTGGGGATCGAAACGGGTTCCCGCCGCTGAAGCCACCCTTCTCGCCGCGCTTGAGGTGCCGTTCACGCCATTCTGGGTGTTTCTGTTCATGGGCGAAACGCCCTCCCCGCAGACATTGCTGGGCGGCGCCATCGTGCTCTGCGCGCTGTTCCTGCACATCCTGCTTGAATTTCGCCGCAAACCCGCCAGTGAGGCCGAGCCGATCATCGGGCCTTAACAGACCTTACCGCTTCGCTGTCTGGCCGAAGAGAATCTTGCGTTCCTCGTCGGTCATCGGCTTCGCGTAGGACGGCGCCACGCTGGCATAGACGCGCGCCACCGCGGGCCGCGCCCTGATTGCCTCGAACCAGCGCTTCAGATTAGGGAAATCGTCGAGGTTCTGGCTGTAGCGCTCATAGGGCACCACCCAGGGGTAGGACGCCATGTCGGCAATCGAATAATCGCCCGCCAGACAGGGCCTGTCCGCGAGGCGCTTGTTCATCACGCCATAGAGGCGGTTCACTTCCTTGGTATAGCGCTCGATGCCGTAGGGGATCTTTTCGGGCGCGTAGATCGCGAAATGGCCAGCCTGGCCGGACATCGGACCAAGCCCGCCCATCTGCCAGAACAGCCATTGCAGCACCTCGGTGCGCCCGCGCAGATCGCCCGGCATGAAGCGGCCGGTCTTCTCGGCGAGATAGAGCAGGATGGCGCCGGACTCGAAGATCGGCACGGGCGCGCCACCGTCAGCCGGCGCAGTATCGACAATGGCCGGTATCCGGTTGTTGGGCGAGACCCTCAGAAACTCCGGCCTGAACTGCTCGCCCTTGCCGATGTCCACGGGATGCAGGCGGTAGGGCAGGCCCGCTTCCTCGAGGAAGATGGTGATCTTGTGCCCGTTGGGCGTCGGCCAGTGATAGAGTTCGATCATCGCCTATTCGGCCGCCTCGACGATCTCGTCATCGTCTGGCCGCGGCCTCGAGGCCATTTCCTTCTTGATCTCCTCCGCCACCAGGAACGAAAGCTCCAGCGCCTGCGCCGCGTTGAGGCGCGGGTCGCAGAAGGTGTGGTAGCGGTCGTTCAGGTCTTCGTCGCGAAGCGCGCGAAGCCCGCCCGTGCACTCGGTCACGTCCTTGCCGGTCATCTCGACATGGATGCCGCCGGCATGGGTGCCTTCTGCCTGGTGAACGCCCATGAAACGGCGCACTTCGCCCAGTACGGCGTCGAACGGCCTCGTCTTGTAGCCAGAGGTGGATTTGATGGTGTTGCCATGCATCGGGTCACAGGACCACACCACCACCCGGCCCTCGCGCTTTACCGCGCGGATCAGATCGGGGAGGTGTTTTTCCACCTTGTCGACGCCAAAGCGCGCGATCAGCGTGAGGCGGCCCGGTTCGTTGTCGGGGTTGAGCTTGTCGATGAGCCGGATCAGCTCGTCGGACTTCAGCGACGGCCCGCATTTGAGGCCGATCGGGTTCTTCACGCCGCGCATGAACTCGACATGGGCATGATCCGGCTGGCGCGTACGGTCGCCGATCCACAGCATGTGGCCCGACGTGGCATACCAGTCGCCGCTCGTCGAATCGACGCGGGTCAGCGCCTGTTCATAGCCCAGCAGCAGCGCCTCGTGGCTGGTGAAGAAATCGGTGGTGCGCAGCTGTGGCGCGGTGTCGGCGCTGATGCCGCAGGCGCGCATGAAGCCCACCGCCTCGGTGATGCGGTCGGAAATCTCCTGATAGCGCTCATAGGCCGGCGAATCCTTGAGGAAGCCCAGCGTCCATTTGTGCACATGCTCGAGATTGGCATAGCCACCCTGGGCGAAGGCCCGGAGCAGGTTGAGGGTTGCTGCCGACTGGCGATAGGCCATGATCTGGCGCTCCGGATCGGGACGGCGCGCCTCCAGCGTCGCCTCGGCGGCATTCACGATATCGCCGCGGTAAATCGGCAATTCGACGCCGTCCACGGTTTCGGTCGGCGATGAGCGCGGCTTGGCGAACTGGCCGGCGATGCGGCCCACCTTCACCACCGGCTGGCCGCCGGCAAAGGTCAGGACCACCGACATCTGCAGGAAGACGCGGAAGAAATCGCGGATGTTATCAGCCGAATGCTCGGCAAAGCTCTCGGCGCAATCGCCGCCCTGCAGCAGAAAACCTTTTCCCTCAGCCACGCGGGCAAGCTTTCGCTTGAGCTTGCGGGCCTCGCCGGCGAACACCAGCGGCGGGAAGCCCGCCAGCTGCGCCTCGACCGCCTGCAGCTTCGCCCTGTCTTCATACTCCGGCATCTGCATGACCGGAAAATGCCGCCAGCTGTCAGGTGCCCAGGTCGTGGTCATCACTCATACTCCAACGCGGCAGTCCCCTGCCTTTTCGCCAATCGGAGCATGGCTATACACGTCCCGGCCGGGCAATGCCAGTCACCGCGAGGCCGCGGCGGTCTGCGTGTATTGCCCGTTCCGGTTGCGGGGATGCTCGCCAAACGCCACCTCAGCGGAAGCGAAGGGTTCCTGCCGCGCCACGTCCCAGTACAGCAGGCCACCAAGGGCGATCGTCTGGCCCGTCATGGCACATCGCACGAAATCGCCTTCCCGGAGGATTTCGATGTCGGCGGCCAGATACTTGATCACCGCTTCGGTGCGTAACCGAGGCGTCAGAGGAACGGTCATGAAAGTCCACGAAGCAATGACGGACCGCATCACCATAGGGTGGGCCCATGGATTCCGCCATCCCAAGGGTGTAGATGTCCGGTCATGACACAGCATGACAATTTCCTCGACGCCTATGCCCGGCTGGTGGTCAAGACCGGTCTCAATATCCAGAAGGGCCAGCAACTGCTTGTGACGGCGCCGCTCGATGCCGTGCCGTTCGTGCGCCGCATCACTGAGCACGCCTATCGCGATGGCGCCAGCCTCGTCACCACCATCTATTCCGACGACGCGGCGACGCTGGCGCGGTTCGCCCATGCACCAGAGGAGGCGTTCGACGTCGCCCCGGCCTGGCTGTTCAACGGCATGGCCGAAGCCTTCAAGGCAGGGGCGGCACGGCTCGCCATCGCCGGTGAAAACCCCTCGCTGCTGGCCGGCCAGGACCCGAAGAAGCTCGCCCGCGCCAACAAGGCCCGCTCGCAGGCCTACCGCCCGGCGCTGGAACTGATCACCGGTTTTGCCATCAACTGGTGCGTGGCAGCGGCGGCAACGCCCGCCTGGGCCAAATCCGTGTTCCCCGGCGTGCCGGAGGCCGCGGCGATGGAGCAGCTGTGGAAGGCGATCTTCGCCTGCACCAAGGCCGACCAGCCGGACCCCATCGCCGTGTGGGAGAAGCACAACGCCGCCCTGCACCGCCGCACCGATTTCCTCAACAACCGGCGCTACCGCGCGCTCAAATACGTGGGGCCGGGCACCGATCTGATGCTCGGGCTTGCCGATGATCACTTCTGGAAAGGCGGCGGCGGCAAGGCGCTGAACGGCGTGTTCTGCAACGCCAACATCCCGACCGAGGAGGTATTCACCGCCCCGCACAAGGATCGCGTTGACGGCGTGCTGCGCTCAACCAAGCCGCTCTCCTATCAGGGCTCGCTGATCGACGGCATCAGGGTGCGCTTCGAGGCGGGACGCATCGTGGAGATGACGGCTGACAAGGGCGAGGAGGCGTTCCGCAGCCTGATCGGCACCGACGAGGGCGCGGCGCGGCTCGGCGAAGTGGCGCTGGTGCCGCATTCCTCGCCGATCTCGGCGAGCGGCATCATCTTCAACAACACGCTGTTCGACGAGAACGCCGCCAGCCATGTGGCGGTCGGCCAGTCCTATACCGAGAACATCCGCGGCGGTTCGAAGCGGTCGAAGCAGGAACTGGCCGCGCTCGGCGCCAACGCCAGCCTCGTTCATGTCGACTGGATGATCGGCTCGGGCGAACTCGACATCGACGGCATCCTGCCCGACGGCTCGGCCGAGCCGCTGATGCGCAAGGGCGAATGGGCGATCTGAGCAGCGCCTAGAGCAACCGCCCCTGAGGGCCCGAGTCCTCACGCACCTTGACCGCGCCGTCGGCGAATTCCAGCCGCAGCGCCTGGCCTCGCTGAATGCCCGCCGCGGCATGAACGGTCGCTCCTGTTTCATCGCGCACCAGCGCATAGCCGCGCCGCAGCACCGAGCGGTAGGAGAGCGACTCGACAAGCTTGCAAACGCCCTCAAGGCGCTGGCGCCGAAAGGCAACCATCTGCAACAGCGCCTGCCCGGCGCGGCGGCCTGAGAGCTCGAGCGAGCGCCGCTCATTGGCAATCAGCGTGCGCACCGGGGCCAGCGTGAGGCGCGGAGCGATGCGGGCAAGGCGCGCGCCGTGCTCACGGGTGTTGGCCCTCAGCGCCTGACGCAGGCGGCCAGAGGCGGAATCGAAACGCTGGCGCACCAGTGCCAGAATTTCGTCAGGCCGCGGCAGAGCCCGGGCCGCTGCCGAGACCCGCGTCTCGCGCTCTGCCATGCCGCGCCCGAGCCCGCCCCGCAAGCGGGCATGAAGCGAGGCCAGTTCCGCCACCAGATCGGCGCGCACCGGCACCGCCTTTTCGGCCGCCGCAGTGGGCGTTGGCGCGCGGAGATCGGCCGCATAGTCAATGAGCGTGGTATCAGTCTCATGGCCGACGGCGGAAATCACCGGAATGCGGCTCTGCGCCACCGCGCGCACCACCGCCTCCTCGTTGAAGCCCCAGAGGTCTTCCAGGGAGCCGCCGCCGAGCGCCACGATGATCACGTCCGGCTTCTGCGCCATGGCGTTGAAACCGGCGACCGCCGCAGCAACTTCCGCGGCACAGGTCTCGCCCTGCACCCGCACCGGCCACACCATGACATGGGTTGGAAAGCGCTCTTTGAGGCGGTGAAGAATGTCGCGGATCACCGCTCCCGTCGGCGAGGTGACGACGCCGATGAGCCGGGGGAGATAGGGGATGGGCTTCTTGCGCGCCGCCTCGAACAGGCCTTCGGCTGTGAGCTTCCTCTTGCGTTCCTCGAGCAGCGCCATCTGCGCGCCGGCGCCTGCGGGCTCCAGATTGTCGATGACGATCTGGTA
>DAISVW010000137.1:0-6698 GCA_036826695.1 Aestuariivirga sp. | reverse complement strand
GAAGGCCGCGCCGCCTTTGCGGAGAAACGGCCGCCGGTATTCCGGGGCAGGTAGAAGGACCTTTGCGGGTCTCTCGCGGAGCATCACCCTACGACTTCATCCGCCTCCGAGCTTGTTCAGCATTTCGCCGATGCGGGCAGCGGTGGCGGGGTCAGCCACCGCTTTGGCCGCCTCCAGATCGGCGCGTGCGCCGGCCAGATTGCCGATCTTCAGCCGGAACGCGGCGCGCGCCATGTGTACGTCGGCATCCTCCGGCGCCACGGCGATCGCCTGGTCGAAGTCATCAATTGCGCTCTTGCCGTCCTTGAGCGCGAGCTTTGCTTGGGCGCGGCCCACATAGGCGCGGCCGAAGCCTGGGTCTTCGATAATCGCGGTGGTGAAATCGGCGACCGCCTTGCCGGGTTCGCCGATCATCGTCAGCAGGCGGCCGCGCTCATAGGCGGCCTTCACATTGCGCGGATCAGTCTCGAGCGCCGCCGTGAAGGCCGTCATGGCGGCCACCAGGTCACGGCGGGCCAGCGCCTCATCGCCCTGGCGCAGGCTCTCTTCCAGCGAGGCGGCGAAGGCGGACGGAAGCCACAACAACAAGGCCACAACTGCGAGTACGCTGCGCATGGCGGTTCTGCTAGCCCCATGAGGGGACTCGCGCAAGCAGCCAGTTGTTGACCGGAGCGCCAGGTTCAGGCACCCATGGAGGCCCTCCGGATCATTCATGAACGATCACAAGACATCCGCCATCCTCGCCCTCTCGGCCGCCATGCTGTTGTGGGGCTGTTCGGCGGTGTTCATGCGCACCCTCGCCCTGTCGCTCGGTTTTGAGAACTCGCTGGCGGTGCGCTACCTCCTGATCACCGCGGTCAGCGTGGCAGGGCTTGCCTGGCTCGGCACCTGGCGCATCCCGCGGCGCGACTGGCTGCGGTTTCTCGTCGCCGGCACCGCCGGCATGGCGGGCTACAACTGGTTCGTGAACGCCGGCTTCGAGCTGGTGCCAGCCGGGGTGGGAACCCTGGTCACCATGGTCGAGCCGCTGATGATCGCCATTCTCGCCGCCCTGCTGCTGGGCGAGAAGCTCACCCGCTACGTGCTGATGGGCGTGGCCATCGCCATGGCCGGGGCGCTGGTGCTGTTCTGGCCGGACCTCACCGCCACGGCGCCCGATGCGGTGTCGCCGCGCGGCATTCTCTATCTCTTCCTCTGCTGCATCGGCTGGGCGATCTATACGATCGCCACCAAGCCCCTGCTCGACCGCCATGGCAGCTTCACGGTGACGGCGATGACCATGCTGATCGCCGCCCCCATCATGCTGGGCGCGGCGAGCGAGCCCCTGCCACACCTCGTGATGCAGCTCGATCTCACCCAATGGCTGGAAGTGTGCTTCCTCGTCTTCGCAACCGGGCTGGGCGGCACCATGCTGTGGAACTACGGCGTCAAGCATCTGTCGAGCAGCGCGGCGGGCGCCTTCCTCTATCTCATTCCGGTGGTGGCGGTGGCGGCGGGTGCGCTGATCCTTGATGAGAAAGTGACCGTCTATGTCGTGGCGGGCGGGATCATCATGCTGGCGGGCGTGGCGGCGGCCCAGTTCGGCCCGCGGCTGGCGCGGCGCTGAGGCGATGCCAGCTCCCGCCATCCTCGCCCTGCTCTTCACCATGATCGTGTGGGGCGTGAGCCCGGTGTTCTTCCGCTCGCTTTCCCTGGCCATTGGTCCGGCTGATCATCTGGCGATCCGCTATGCGCTGGTGGGCATCGTGTTCCTGCCGGTGGTGCTGGTGACCCGCGCCTGGCGCCTCGAGCGCGCCGACTGGCCGCGCATGCTGTTCGTGTCGGTGATCGGCTTCACCGGCTACAATCTGGGCTCGGCCTTCGGCTTCGAGCGCATCAATGCCGGCACCGGCAGCCTGATCATCGGCACCCAGCCCCTGCTGATCGCGCTGATCGGCACGCTGGCCGCCGCCGAACGCTTCACGCTGGCCACCGGCCTCGGATTGCTGATCGGCTTTGCCGGCATCGTGTTCCTGGTGTGGAACGATCTCGGCATCACCGGCGATCCGGTGCAGTTCCTCACCGGCTGCGCCATGATCTTCGTTTCCGGCACCTGCTGGGCGGTCTATGCGGTGGCAAGCAAGCCGCTCTCACAGAAATACGGTTCGCTCCCGACCACGGCGCTCTCCGTGCTCATCACCTCGCTCATCCTCGTCGTGCTGCTGGGAAGGCCCACGACACTCTCCACCGTGTCCGGAATGACACCGCGGCTATGGCTGGAAATGGCCTATCTGGTGGTGTTCGTCACCGCCCTCACCATGATCACCTGGAACTATGGCGCGGCCAAGCTTCCTGCCGCGGCGGCCGGGGCCTTTCTCTATCTGGTGCCGCCGATCGGCGTCATGGCGGGCGCCGTGATGCTGGGCGAACCGGTGACCCAGGGCATGGTGATTGGCGGCATGCTGATCCTCGGCGGTGTCGCCATCGCCCAGTTCGGGAGCTATGTCAGCGCGGGTGGCAGGCTGGCCGCGATCGCCGCTGTCCTGTTCGCGGTCACCATGTGGGGGCTGGTGCCGGTGGCGATGCGCTATCTCGTCACCTCCTATTCGCCGGAAACCGCCATGGTGCTCAGGCTTTATCCGGCCGGGCTTCTGGCGGCGGTGGTTGTGCTGGTGATCGGCGTGCGCCAGATCGCCTGGGCGGACTGGGCGCGGATCGCCATCGCCAGCCTCGCCGGCAATCTCGGCTATCAGGTGCTCGCCGCCTATGGCATGCAGGGCGTTCCGGCCAGCTGGACCGGGCTCATCTTCGGGCTGGAGCCAGTGTTCATCGCGCTGTTCGCAGTGCTGCTGGCGGGCGAGCGGCTCACCCCCTGGCTGGTGGCCGGCATCTGCGTGGCGCTCCTCGGCACCGCCGCCCTGATGCTGGGCAGCACGCTCACGCCTTCGGGCGATGTCTCCCTCATCGGCCTCCTTCTTGTCACGCTTTCGACCATGGGCTGGGGCATCTACACGGTGGTGATCAGGCCCGCCTCGCGCAAATATGGCGCGCTGCCGGTGGCCTGCCTCGCCATCGCGATCTCGGCGCTGCCGATGCCGCTGTTCGTGCGGCCCGAGTTGCCGCAGACGCTGATCGCCATGGATGCCACCGCCTGGCTGGCAGTGGGCTTCGTCGTCGTGTTCGCCACCTTCATTTCCACCGCCTTGTGGAACTACGCGCTCGAACACATGGAAAGCTCGATCGCCGGCATGTTCCTCTATGTGCAGCCGGTGGTGGCCGCGCTGGGAGGAATTCTTCTCCTGGGCGAACGTATCACCTGGCCCCTGCTGCTGGGCGGTAGCCTGATCATCCTCGGCGTGGCCATCGCCCAGTTCGGGCCTCACATGCGGAGAACGCGTTTCGGAATCGGGCGGCAGCCCGCTATGGAAGCCTGATGACCGCGCCATCCGCCCGCCTGCCCCATTGGTATCAGTCCGTGACGGCGCTGCTGGTGGCGGGGTGCCTCGTCGCCATCGTCAATTTCGGCGTGCGCTCGTCCTTCGGCTTCTTCACCGTGCCGGTGTCGCAGGCGCATGGCTGGCCGCGCGAGATCTTTTCCTTCGCGATGGCGCTGAGCAACCTGGTCTGGGGCCTGGCCACGCCGGTCGCCGGCATGCTGGCCGACCGCTACGGATCGGCCCGCGTGCTGATGGCGGGCGCGGTGATCTATTGCGCGGGCCTCCTGATGATGGCCTTCACGACGACGCCCTTTCTGTTCAACGTCGGCGGCGGCCTGCTGGTGGGAACCGGCGTTGCCTTTTCCTCATTCTCGATCGTCATGGCGGCGCTGGGTCGAATCGTGCCGCCGGAACGCAGAAGCTGGGCCTTCGGCATCGCCACCGCTTCGGGCTCCATGGGCCAGTTCATCTTCGCGCCGCTGGGGGCGATGCTGATCGCCGCTTACGGCTGGCAGAACGCGCTCGTCGCGCTGGCCGGCATCACCCTGCTGATCATTGTCTTTGCCGCCCCGCTGATGAGCCAGAACACCTCCGGCGCGCCGGTGACGGCCGGCGAGGCCGACCTCACCATGCGCCGGGCCATCGGCCTGGCCTTCGGGCATGGGTCCTACATGCTGCTGGTCGCCGGTTTCTTCGTCTGCGGCTTCCAGCTGGCCTTCATCACCGTTCACCTGCCCGCCTATCTGACCGAGCACGGCATCTCGAAGGAGTTCGCCGGCATCGCGCTGGGCCTCATCGGTCTCTTCAACGTCATCGGCTCCTACGCCTCGGGCGTCATCGGCGGCCGCGGCGAGAAACGCATTCCGCTGGCCTTCATCTATCTGCTGCGCTCAGCCCTGATCGCCGGTTTCGTGCTGCTGCCGGTGAGCAATGTCACGACGCTGGCCTTCACCATTTCGATGGGACTCCTGTGGCTGTCGACCGTGCCGCTCACCATGGGGCTGGTCACCGTGATGTTCGGCACCCGCTACATGGCGACACTCTACGGCTTCGTGTTCGTCAGCCATCAGCTGGGTTCGTTCATCGGCGTCTGGCTGGGTGGCCGCCTCTATGACCAGTATGGCTCCTATGACATCGTCTGGTGGCTGAGCGTGGCACTCGGGGTCTTCGCCTTCCTCGTTCACCTGCCGATCCGCGAACGGCGCGCGCCACGCTTTGCCGCGGCTTGAGATCTGACATGCGGTTTCCGGGCCATCGCCTTGCAATGATGCTGTTTTTCGCCGTGCTGGCGGTGTGGATCGCGGCCATGGCGATGGTCATGCGCCACGCCGCGCTGCCAGCCGAAGCGAGTGGCCCGATGCTCGTCGTCTTCGAACCGGGCACCCCCGATGACGCGGCCTTCGCCAGCCTGACGAGGGCCGGCGCCAGGGTCGTCCGCCAGAGCGGGCTTTCCTTCATCTGGGTGGTGGCGGGCGAAGAGCCGGGCCTCGCCGGCCGCCTGTCCCGCGAGGGCGCGCTCGGGAGCTATCGCGAATTGCCAGTCAGCCCGGTGATTGCCGGCTGCTTCGCACTGGCTGACGCGAAGCTGGCCCAGCTTGCGCCCTGAGTTGGCAGCAGCCTTAAGGAGTGGCTGCTAAGATTCTGTTTTTTCAATGGTTTTTGCATTTCCTGCATTGACGGTCGACGCCACCCCATGACAGCATTTGGCCAGAGTCGAGAGGGAGAAGCGACATGACCGACAAGGACTTGGCGCGCCAGCTCCAAGGCTGGCGGTTGACCACTGCAGAAATCATGTATCACATGCCGGACTATCGCAGCCTGCTGCAGACCTACATCTGGCAGGACTATGACAAGGCCCCCGAGTTTCCGCGGCTGATCAAGTTTCTGGATTTCTGGTCGCGCAATCTGGATGGCCCGCTGGCCTCGGTAAGGATTGCACATGCCGGCATCATCGGGCCGGTCGAACTGCGCCACGTCGGTTCCGAGTGGCGGCTGCATTGAGAAAGAGGAACGGCGGGTTTCCCCACCGTTCCTCTCGTGATATCAGCGGGTCTTGATCGCGCCGATCATGCCGCTCAGCACCGCGCCGCCGACGCCGCCACCAACCACATTGGAGACGATCGCGCCGATGTCGAGGCCCGAGGCCGCCGACGTCGCAGCCGCCGTTGCATCGGCCGGCACCGCGCCGCCAGTCATGCGCTCGACGATCTGGCCCAGGATCAGGCCGCCGATGGCACCGGCCGCCGAGTTGCCCGCGCCGCCGAGGTTGAACTTCGGTGAAGCCTTGCCAGCGACGTTGCCGCCAAGTGCGCCGGCGATGAGCTGAATGATAATTCCTACGATATCCATGTTGCGTCCCCCTCCGGCGTCTGCCGGTCTGATGGCGTTGACAAGACAAGACGACTCGCGCCGAACGGCGGAATCATCTTGCCTATGGAAATAGTGTAATTGTTTTCCGACCCGTGCGCGAGTCAGGAACCACGCCAATCACAAGCAACTTTTGGTTGTGTCGCTGCGACTGGCAGTTGCCAGCTTCCAATACCGGGAAAGGCGCAAACTCAGGCCGAGTAGTATTCGACCACCAGATTGGGCTGCATCTGCACCGGATAGGGCACGTCCGACAGGGCCGGAACGCGCACCAGACGCGCGGTCATGCCCTTGTGGTCGACCTCGATGTAGTCCGGCGTGTCCCGCTCGGCGAGCTGGGTCGATTCCAGCACCAGGGCGAGGCCCTTGGCCTTGTCGGTGAGTTCGACCGTATCGCCGGCCTTGAGCCGGATCGACCCGATGGTGACCCGGCGGCCGTTCAGCTTGACGTGCCCGTGGCTCACGAACTGGCGGGCGGCGAAGACGGTCGGCACGAATTTGGCGCGGTAGATCACCATGTCCAGGCGGCGCTCCAGGAGGCCGATGAGGTTCTCCGAGGAGTCGCCCGTCATGCGGATGGCCTCGTCATAGACCTTGCGGAACTGGCGCTCAGACATGTTGGCGTAATAGCCCTTGAGCTTCTGCTTGGCCTTGAGCTGGGTGCCGTAGTTGGAAAGCTTGGTCTTGCGGCGCTGGCCATGCTGGCCGGGGCCATATTCCCGCTTGTTCACCGGGCTCTTGGGGCGGCCCCAGATGTTCTCGCCCATGCGGCGGTCGATCTTGTATTTCGCGTTGGCGCGTTTGGTCATTTACGGTCTCCTCGTGACGTCTGATGAGAACCCACCCTCCTTGGCGCCGGTTTCCCGGCCGCCAGCCCCCATGAGGGGCACAGGCAAGCGACACCGGGGCGCGCAC
>DAISVW010000136.1:0-6743 GCA_036826695.1 Aestuariivirga sp. | reverse complement strand
GAAAATGAAGATGCGCATGGATGAGGTGACGGACGGGCATTATCCGCAGAAGATCGTCGCCAATGCGCCGGCCCAGGAAGATGATTTCTTCATGGTGCCCAAGGTGGTTGAGTAAAGCGGATGCCCACGCTCACCTCGCTTACCATCGCCCAGGCCCGCGACGGCCTCCGCAACAGGCAGTTTTCGGCGCGGGACCTGACGGAAGCCTATCTCGCCGCCATGGCAAAGGCGCGGGTGCTCAACGCCTATGTGGTGGAAACGCCCGACAAGGCGCTGGCCATGGCCGACGCCTCGGACAAGCGCCTCGCGGCGGGCGCGGCGGGCGCGCTCGAAGGCATTCCGCTCGGCATCAAGGACCTGTTCGCCACGGAGGGCGTTCACACCCAGGCCTGCAGCCATGTGCTCAACGCTTTCAAGCCCAGCTACGAATCGACCGTCACGGCCAATCTGTGGCGCGATGGTGCCGTCATGCTGGGCAAGCTCAACATGGACGAATTCGCCATGGGCTCGTCCAACGAGACCAGCTACTATGGCAATGTCATCAACCCGTGGAAGCGGCGCAATTCCAATGCCGCGCTGGTGCCGGGCGGCTCGTCCGGCGGCTCGGCGGCGGCGGTCGCGGCGCATATCTGCGCCGCTGCCACGGCGACCGATACCGGCGGCTCGATCCGCCAGCCCGCCGCCTTCACCGGCACGGTGGGCAGCAAGCCCACCTATGGCCGCTGCTCGCGCTGGGGGATCGTGGCTTTCGCCTCATCGCTGGACCAGGCGGGGCCGATCGCGCGCGATGTGCGCGATGCCGCAATCATGCTGAAGTCCATGGCGAGCGTGGACCCGAAGGACACGACGTCCGTCGATCTTCCGGTTCCCGATTATGAAGCGGTGCTGGGCCGTCCGGTGAAGGGCCTGCGCGTTGGCATTCCGAAGGAATACCGCGTCGATGGCATGCCCGCCGAGATCGACGCCCTGTGGCAGACCGGTGCGCGCTGGCTTCGGGAGCAGGGGGCGGAGATCGTCGAAATCTCGCTTCCGCACACCAAATATGCGCTTCCTGCCTATTACATCGTGGCCCCCGCCGAGGCGTCCTCGAACCTCGCGCGCTATGACGGCGTGCGTTACGGGCTCCGCGTGCCGGGCGATGACATCGTCGACATGTATGAGAATTCGCGCGCCGCGGGGTTCGGGCGCGAGGTGCAGCGCCGTATCCTGATCGGCACCTATGTGCTGTCGGCGGGCTATTATGATGCCTATTACGTGCGCGCCCAGAAGGTGCGCTCGCTGATCAAGCGCGATTTCGACGAGGCCTGGAACAAGGTCGACGTGGTGCTGACGCCGGCCACCCCGAGCCCCGCCTTCGCGCCGGGCGAAATCACCGACCCGGTGCAGATGTATCTGAATGACATCTTCACCGTCACCGTGAACATGGCCGGGCTTCCCGGCATTGCGGTGCCGGCGGGGCTTTCCTCCGATGGCCTGCCCCTGGGCTTGCAGCTCATCGGCAAGCCATTCGGCGAGGAGACGCTGTTTCAGACGGCCTATGCCATTGAACAGGCGGCCGGTGGCTATACGGCCTCCCCGTGGTGGTGACCGGCCGGCTTTGCGCGGAATAGTTCTGTGGCTGAAGTTGTGAAATCTGGAGGCCTCGCCCGGAATCGAACCGGGGTGCAAGGATTTGCAGTCCTCTGCGTAACCACTCCGCCACGAGGCCTTTGAAAACAGGCACTTAACGCCTTGTTTCTCAACCTGTATGGCATGTGGCAGCGGCCCTGACAAGGGCGTTGTACCGTTTCGGAAACGCCGCATGGACAGCCGCCGTAAGCTTCGCTAACGAAACTCGTGCGAGAAAACTGGGTTACGTCAATCATGGATTATGCAGCTGCCCGTCTCAACATGGTCGAATCCCAAGTCCGGCCGAACGGCATAACGGACCGCCGGGTCTCGGCCGCCATGCAGGATGTCCCGCGCGAGCATTTCGTTCCGGAACGCTTTCGGACCATTGCCTATATGGATGGTGACGTGCCGCTGTCGCCGGCTCGTCCTGAAGCGGGCTCGCGGGTCTTGATGGGCGCCATGCCTTTCGCGCGGTTGCTTCAGCAAGCGGCGATCAGGCCCGCGGACCGGGTTCTGGTGGTGGGAGCTGGTACCGGCTATGGCGCGGCGGTCATATCACGGATCGCGGCTGAGGTCGTGGCGCTGGAAAGCGACCACGCGCTTCTCGGAGATGCGCGAAAGCTGCTGGCTGACCGCGCCAATATCCGGATCGTCGCTGGCGCACTCGAAGCAGGGGCTGCCGCACTACAGCCCTTTGACGTGATCGTCCTCGAAGGTCGCGCAGGCGAGGTTCCCGCGACGCTGTTGTCGCAATTGGCGGAAGGCGGCCGTCTTGTCGCGGTGGTCGGTGAAACGTCCAATGCGCGTGGCAAGGTCTATACGAAGACCGGACACGCGGTTGCGGTGCGCGACGCATTTGACGCGTCCGCCACCCTGCTGCCGGGTTTTGGCCGGCGCGAGACGGCATTCCTCTTCTGAGTTGTGTATCAGGGATCATTTGAGTTATGGTTAACGAGAGACAGAGGGTAGGCGGACGATGACGCAGCGAGGAGTGCGGCTGATGCTTTGCGGGGCGGCGTTCGCCCTGTCACTCGCCGCGCATGCGGGGGCAGCCTCAGCCGATACGCTCTTCGGCGCCATGGAAAAAGCCTATGTCACGAGCCCGACGCTCAATGCGGCGCGCGCCGGTCAGCGGGCGACGGACGAACTGGTTCCCCAGGCGCTGTCCGGCTGGCGGCCGACCGTCGGCGTGGGAGCCGACGTCCAGGGTATTTATTCCGCTCAGCGGAGTCCGGTGCCGGTTCCGACTGGCGGCTTCGAGGACAGCCTCGTGACCGATCAGGCCATGTCGGGAAGCCTGTCAATCCAGTTGAGCCAGCCGGTGTTCAGCGGTTTCCGGACGACCGAGGGCACCAAGGCGGCCGAGGCGCGCGTCGATGCCGGCCGGCAAAGCCTGCTCGAAACCGAGCAGCAGGTTCTGTTCGATGTCGTACAGTTCTATATGGACGTCTATGCCGGACGGCAGATCGTCGAACTGCGCAAGCAGGACGTCGCCGCGCTGGAGACCCAGCTTCGGGCTGCGAACGAGCGCTTCGCGGTCGGTGAAATCACCCGGACGGACGTCGCGCAATCGGAAGCCCGGCTGGCCGAGTCGAAGAGTGCGCTCGTCGACTCCCAGACAAACCTGGCGCGCGCCGTCGCGAGCTACATCCAGGCCGTGGGCAACGAACCCGGCAGGCTCAGCTATCCGAAGGTCGCCAAGCTGCCCAAGTCGATGGCCGCCGCACTGGACATGGCCGGCGAAATCAATCCGCGCCTGCTGGCTCAGGCCTTTGTCGAGGTTGCTGCCCGGAGCGATATCGGGGTGGTAAGGTCGGGCCTGCTGCCCAGCGCGGGACTCATTGCCGGCGGTGAGTTCGTCAATCCTGATCTCTCGGACAACAATTCGCAGACCACGGGGTTGATCGGGGCGACGGTCAGCATACCGCTCTATGAAGCCGGTCTGGTCTATTCACAGGTCCGGCAAGCCAAGCAGCGTGCCAGCCAGAGCCGAATCGAGGTAATACAGATCGCGCGCGACGTCCGCAGGGCCGTGGTGCAGTCATGGAACGCCTATATGGGCCTCGGCCAGATCATCAAGAACACCCGAACCCAGGTGCGCGCCGCGCAGCTGGCTCTCACGGGTACGCAGCAGGAATACGCGGCCGGCACCCGCACCACGCTCGATGTGCTGGACGCGCAGCGCGAACTGGTGTTCTCGCAGGTCCTGCAGGTGACCGCAGAGAAAAACCGGGTGGTTGCTGGCTATCAGCTGCTCGCCTCGATCGGCCATCTGACGGCATCGCACGTCGGCCTGAAGGTTCCGCTGTATGATCCGGAGGAGAACTACAAGCGGGTGCGCAACAAGTGGATCGGAACCGGCGTCGAGACTGTCGAGTGAAGTTTGGCCATCGCGTGAGTCAGGACAGATAAGGTGACAGTAGAGCCACGAATCGAAGATCTCCTCGCCTCGATCCGCCGGGCGATCGAGGACGATGACGGCAGCATGCCCCGGCTCGCGGGAGAACAAGCTGCAAGAAGCGCCGCATCACCGGTACAAAGAGCCGCTGGGTTGAGCAACGACCTTGCGGCGGCCGCGGGCGAATTGCGGCAGCTCCGGGAGCGGATCAGCCGTACCCCGGCGGCCGAGGCTCAACCTGCGCGTCCGGGCTCCACGCAACGTGCCTCCACCATCGTGGAAGCCATTCAGACTGCCCCGCAACAGCGCGCTGGACAGGCCTCGCGAATTGCCGACCGGCGACCCGAAGCCGTTCCGGGAAATCGTCAGCCGGGCCGTTCGGAAAACCGCCGTCCGCAGCTGGTTAACCCGACGGCGCCGGCGTTTTCTGCTGAAATCGATCAGGGCTTGCTCTCGGAGCGCTCGGCGCAGGCCGTCCAGACGGCGTTCGGCCGCTTGGCTGGCGGCGCGGTGACCGGCGTCAGCGACCGGCAAGTCGAGGACATGACCCGGGAGATGCTCCGCGGCATGCTGAAATCCTGGCTGGACCAGAATCTTCCGGCCCTGGTCGAGCGCCTCGTGCGCGAGGAAATCGAGCGCGTGGCGAGGACCGCCCGCTAAGGCAGCCTGCGCCTGACGTAATCCTGTCGCTTGTTGCGGCCGTCATCCCTGCTTTGGTTGCGGTGACGCCGGGCTCGAACCGGGGTCGTGGTTGGTGGCCGCCGGGCAAGAGATGCCACGGTCGAGCCATGACATGATGAACTTGTGGTTCAGATTGCCCGGAGCTCATTCCCTCACGCCTTGATCCGTTCGCCTTTCGGATCATAGAAAGCCTGGAACTGCACTCTTGCCGGATAGCGCTTCCAGGCCAGCTCCACTTCCCATGTGCCGCTGTCCAGCCAATCCCTGGTGACTCCGTCCTTGTTATGGACATAGCCAAGCCCCAGCGACAGGTTCACGCGGTGGCCCCAGGCACCCGACGTCGTCGAACCAACCACCACGCCGTTCCGGTAGATCGGTTCCTCGTGATAGATCATCGGCGCTGCCGCCGAATTGTCTTCCAGCGCCAGGCACACGAAGCGCTTGGGCAGCACCGGCAGCGCCTTCTGCCGGAGCAGCGCCTCGCGGCCGATGAAGCCGCCGGGCTTGTCCCAGGCCACGGCAAAGCCGAGGCCTGCTTCCAGGGGCGTATCCTCATCCGCGATGTCATGGCCCCAGTGGCGGTAGGCTTTCTCCAGGCGGCAGTTGTTCATGGTGTGCATGCCGGCGGGCGTCAGGCCGAACGCCTTTCCCGCTTCCCACAAAGTCTCGAACACATGCGCGGTGAACTCCGCCGGAACGTAAAGCTCCCAGCCGAGCTCGCCCACATAGGTGATGCGGCTCGCCCGCACCCGCGCCAAGCCGATTTCGATCTCCTTCGACGTGCCGAAGGGGAAGGCCGCATTGGAAAGATCGGCGCCCGAAAGCTTTTCGAGCAGGGCACGCGACCTGGGCCCCATCACGGCGATCATCGGCAGGCCGGAGGTGATGTCGGTTGCCACGCAATGCGCGTCCTCCGGCGTGTGCCGCTTCAGCCACGCCATGTCGCGGGGCTGGGGTGCGGCGCCGGTGACGACGAGGAAGCGGTTTTCCGCAAGGCGGGTCACCGTCAGATCCGCCTCGATGCCGCCACGGTCATTCAGCCACTGGGTATAGACGATGCGGCCAGGCTCCACATCCACATTGGCCGCGGAGACGTGATTCAGAACCCTGGCGGCATCGTGGCCTTCAACGGAATATTTGGCGAAGCTCGACTGATCGAAGAAGGCGCAGTTGCTCATCAGCTGCTTGGCTTCATAGTCGGCGCAGGGCCACCAGTTCTGGCGGCCATAGGAATATTCATATTCGGGCTTCACGCCGCCGCGCGCATACCAGTTGGGCCGCTCCCAGCCATTGACCTCGCCGAATACCGCGCCCAGCTCTTTTGTGTAGGCATAGAGCGGCGAACGCCTGACGCCACGCGCCGTCTCGGCCTGGCGGTAGGGCCAGTGCATGGCGTAGAGCAGGCCGAGGCTTTCGGACACGCGCTCACGCAGATAGGCTTTGCCGGACTGGAACGGATGAATGCGGCGGATGTCGATGCCGCTCACATCCATCGGCGGGTGGCCGTTTCTGATCCATTTGGCCAGCACCAGCCCGGCGCCGCCCGAGGACTGGATGCCGATCGAATTGAAACCCGTCGCCACATAGACGTTCTTCACCTCCGGCGCTTCGCCGAGATAATAGCGCACGTCCGGGGTAAAGCTCTCGGGGCCGTTGAAGAACAGCTGAATACCAGCCGTCTCCAGCAGCGGCACGCGGTTGATGGCGCTGGTCAGGATCGGCTCGAAATGATCCATGTCTTCGGGCAGCGTGACGAAGGCATGCTCCTCGTCGATGCCGCCGCCGCCCCAGGGCTTGGCCTTGGGCTCGAAAGCGCCCACCATCAGCTTTCCCGCGTCCTCCTTGTAATAGGTGCATTCGTCGGGAACCCGCACCACCGGCATGTTGCGCGGCAGCGCCGCGATCGGCTCGGAGACGATGTAGAAATGCTCGCAGGCATGCAGCGGAATGTTGACGCCGATCGAGCGCCCGCGCTCGCGCGACCACATGCCCGAGGCCCCCACCACCTTGTCGGCCAGGATCGTGCCAACGGCCGTCTCCACGCCATAGGCCG
>DAISVW010000135.1:0-6751 GCA_036826695.1 Aestuariivirga sp. | reverse complement strand
CAGCTCTTCCGCGCGTTCCGGCGTGACGTCAACATATGCCCAAAGGCGCGAGGCAAGCACCGGCGCCATGCCGGCGATCATGGCATTTGCCTCACGGACCCGGCCGGTCACGGGTTATCGCACAATCGCAATTGCGCCTCCGGGCGAGAAGCCGGCATCGACCGGAAGAACAGGCGGCGCGGCGCCATTGACTGCACCCGTGAGAAGACGCGTGACAACATGACAACAAGATCCGATGGGGGCAATCTCCAAACGGAGTGCTGCCTCGCGCCAGGCTCGCCCGAATCCGCAAGCCGATCAAGCCCTTTCCACGGAGGGCGACCGACGGCCGCGCAAGCGCGCGGTATCGGCAAGAGTTCGGACCAGCTGTGCCGGGCATTTGAGCCCCGCATTCGCCAGATGACACATACTTACTTCGGGCAGGATAGTCGCGATTCTGTTGTACAGGTGTAAGTGGCAGGAGCTCAATACGAACCACACCTGCAGCAATGGCCGCCAGCTGCCAGGCCTTGCCAAGGGCGCAGAACCGCGCCAGTATCAACGCTGCAATGCTGGTAGTGCGGTGATGGTGAGCTTGAGCATGATGCACCGTTGACCGAAATGGGGTAGACGATGCCGTGGGCTGAGTTGATTGTACTCGCTGGATTTGCCGCCGCAGTTGCTGCCATGTTGCTCGTCACCCAAACCAAGGAACGGGTTTCCTGGCCTGCCTGGCTCATTCCAGCGGTCGCCGTGGTGCTATTCGCAATATGGACCGGCATCGCGATCTTCACCGAGGGAGTTTTTGGCTTCTGGCCCGTGGTCATGGGCTCCAATTGGGGAGTACAGATTTGGTTCGACCGCCTCTTGAGCGTCACGGCTGCATTCTTCCTCCTCCAGAACCGCGCGCGGGCGGTCGGCATGAAATCAGAGGTGTGGGTGCTTGCCGTGATCTTCACGGGCAGCATCGGACTAATGCTCATGTTGGCGCAGACGGTTCAACTCGAACGCAAAGCCTCCGTCACAAAACGGTGAGCTGGACGATTTTCGCGAAGGCCGGGTGAAGCCAGCAAGCGGATCATCACATGATGGATGTCCTCATGCCGCTCGAGGGTAGAGCGCCCGCCGGGCTCAAACTCGCTTGAGTGTCCATCAAGCTTCGCTTTCTCAACGTCCATGGGGCTTCAAACCATCCAGTTCTCCCCACCTCTGCCCACAAGAACCCCAAACCATGGGTTATCTGCTCGGCCTGTTCCCTGGTCGGCCCCGGGTGGTTCCGTGTTGAATTTGACTCCGCTTCGTGCTTCGATTACTTTTTTCCTAACAGGGGTATGCAAATGTCAAGAACGCTCGTGATCAACCGACTGACCCGCCGCCTGTTTGGCGCGTCCGTGGCCGCGATGGCGATTTTGGGCTCTTATGCCGCCGCCAGCGCGGCGGAGGTCAACGCGCTGGTCTGGTGCGACCACGCCGACCCCAACCTGCTGAAGCCCTTCGAGGACGCCACCGGCATCAAGGTGAATGTCAAGGAGTTCGAAGGCACGGGCGCAGGACTCGCCATTGTCGAGCAGTCGCAGCCTGGCGACTGGGACGTGATGGTCATCGACACGGTGGATGTGCGCCGCGGCGTCGACCGCGGCCTGTTCGCGCCGCTCCCCGAGGACAAGCTGCCCATCGCCGACATCTTCCCAGCGGTGCTGATGGACCAGCACGCCGTGTTTGACGGCAAGCGCTACGGCATCACCGAGAAGTTCGGCTATGACAGCATCGCCTTCAACAAGACCAAGGTCGATCCGGCCGACATGGAGACCCTGGGCGTTCTTACCAACGAGAAGTACAAGGGCCGCGTTGCGATCTATGACTATTACTTGCCGATCATTGGCCTTGCCGCCATGTCCCTGGGCAAGAAGAACGCTGAACTGACGGATGCCGATCTTCCGGCGATCAAGGAGGTGCTCCTCAAGTTGAAGGCCAATGCCAAGGCGGTGACCGACGTCGTCGCAAGCCAGACCGCGCTGGCAACCGGCGAGGTCGACATTCTGGTCGGTGGCGGCGAATGGGTGACGGCCGGACTTGCCAAGGAAAACCCCGATCTCGATTTCAGGATCCCAAAGGAAGGGGCCAACCTGTGGTCGCAGTCACTTGCCATATTCAAGGATTCGAAGAACAAGGACAACGCCCTGAAGTTCATCCAGTACATTCTGAGCCCCGAAGGCCAGGCGCGGCTCGCCACGTCCGCCTGCTACTGGGGCATGCCGGCCAACAAGCAGGCAGCCCTCAGCGACGAGCAGAAGAAGATCCTGCAATTTGAGGAGCAGCCAGCCTTCCTGGCCCGCGCCCAGCGCTATCCCGCACCTTCGGAGGACCTCGACAAGAAGATGCAGGACCTCTGGACCGAGATACTCCAGGCGCAGTGAGCAGCGCCGCCGCTCATCGCATCGGCTGGGCCAGTGTCACGCCGGCATTGCTGTGGACGCTGGCCTTTTTCGTTGTGCCCTTTCTGGCGATGGGGCTGGTGAGCATCGGGGTTGGCGGCGGCAAAGGCGTCAGCCTCGCGGCCTACACGCAGTTCTTCACCAATCCCAGTTACTGGCGCGCGCTCGTCAACTCGCTCGAGGTGACGCTCGCGGTCACGGCGATCTCGGTGATCATCGCCTATCCCGTCGCCTGGATCCTCGCCTTTATGGTGCCCGAGCGCTGGCAGCGCCTGGCGCTGATGCTGGCCGTGCTGCCGTTCTGGACGTCCTATGTGGTGCGCTCCTATTCCTGGCTTCTGGTGCTGGCGGAAAAGGGCGTCATCAACCAGGCGCTGACCGGGCGCGGGGTTCTCGCCGAGCCCGTGCAGATCGCCAACACCCGCGGCGCCACGGTGATCGGCTTTGTCCATTTCTTCGCCATGCTGCTGACGCTGACCATCTACGCCAATCTCAAACAGCTCTCGCCCAATTACCGCAAGGCGGCGGCCGACCTCGGCGCCTCTGCCTTCCAGTCCTTCATCCATGTGATCCTGCCGCTGACGCTGCCTGGCATCATGGTGGGCGCCTTCCTCACCTTCGTGCTGGCGATCGGCGATTACATCACGCCGCAGATTCTGGGCGGCAACAACGAACTCCTGATGCCGCAGCTGATCATGATGCAGATCGGGCGGCGTGGCGATTTTGCCTCAGCCTCGGCCCTGTCGCTGATTCTGATGGCGGTTGTCACCGTGGCCTATCTCGCCTGCGCCCGCTGGCTCAAGATCGAGAGGGCCTGAAGATGCGCGGGCTGGCCATTGTCTATGCGGCGCTGTTCTACGGCTTCATCTTCCTGCCCGTGGCGGTGCTGGTGCTGTTCTCCTTCCAGGGAACGCTGTTTCCGATTCCGCCCTTCAACGGCCCGTCGCTGCGCTGGTACGGGGCGGTGCTGGGCGACGCGCGGCTGACCGCGGGCCTCGTCAACTCGGTGATCCTGGCGCTCGTCACCTCGGCGCTGGCCACGCTGATGGGCTTTCTCGCCGCCTGGGGGCTGGCGCGGTTTCACCTGCCGGGATCGGCTCTCATCCGTGCACTGATCACCATTCCGCTGGCGGTGAGCTATCTGATCATCGGCATGGGGCTGCTGATCTTCTTCAACTGGATCGGCGTTCCGAAGTCGCTGGCCGCGGCGGGGATCGGCCATGTGGTGATCAACCTGCCGCTTTGCTTCGCCATCATCTACAGCCAGATGGGCGCGCATCAGGCCAACATCGAACGCGCCGCGCGCGACCTCGGCGCCAGCGAGATCAAGGTGCTGCTGCTGGTGACGGCGCCAATGCTGTGGCCGGCACTGTTCGCGGCCTTCTTCCTCGCCATGACCTTCTCGTGGGACGAATTCGTGATCACCTTCCTGCTCACCCGCTTCGAAACGACGCTGCCGGTCGAAATCTGGAGCCTGTTGCGGGCCGGGCTCAACCCCAAGACCAATGCGGTGGGCGCGCTGGTGTTCGGCGTCTCGGTGCTGCTGGCCATCGTCTTCGAACTTGTGGCCTTCCGGAAGAAAGCCGCATGATGCCGCTCGTCAAGGTCGAGAATGTCTCCCACAGCTTCGGCGCCGGCCCGGTCTTGTCCGATGTGTCGCTTGCCCTCGCCAAGGGCAGCTATACCGTTCTGCTCGGGCCGTCGGGCTCCGGCAAGACGACGCTGCTGTCGATCCTCGGTGGCTTTCTGGCGCCCGACACGGGCCGCGTCCTGATCGACGGCGCGGACTGTACCGCGCTGGCCCCGGCCAGGCGGCCGACCGCCACGGTGTTTCAGGACTATGCGCTGTTTCCGCATCTGACGGCGGGAGCCAATGTGGGCTTCGGCCTGCGCATGAAAGGTGTCGCGCGGGCCGAGCGCGACGGCCGGGCGCGCGCCATGCTGGAGGTCGTCGGGCTTGCCGCCGCCTTCGACAAGAAGCCGCATCAATTGTCGGGCGGGCAGCGGCAGCGCGTGGCGCTGGCCCGCGCGTTGCTGGTCGAGCCCGCCGTGCTGCTGCTCGACGAGCCGCTGGGCGCGCTGGACCTGAAGCTCCGCCGCCAGATGCAGGATGAGCTGAAAGCCATCCAGCGCCGGGTGGGCACCGCCTTCGTGCATGTGACGCATGACCAGGAAGAGGCGATGGCGCTCGCCGATCATCTGGTGGTCATGAACCATGGCCGGATCGAGGACCAGGGCCCCCCCGAGCGCGTCTATGCCAGGCCCGCCACAAGCTTCGCCGCCACCTTCATGGGCGAGAGCACCATCGTGCCGGGCAAGACCGCGCATGGCGTCATCGAAACCGCGCTGGGACGCTTTCCGGCGCCGGCCGGTACAGCCCATGTGGCCATCCGTCCCGAGCATGTCTCGCTTGGCGGGGCGATTGCCGCCGAGGTGGTGGACGTGGTCTATCAGGGAAGTTTCAAGCGGGTGACGGCGCGGGCCAATGGCGTCACGCTGCTCGCCCGGCTTCCCGCCGAAACGGCGGTTGCGGCGGGTGAGAAGGTGATGCTGGCGATCGACGCGCGGCATGTGATCACGCTCAGGGACTAGGCGATGGAACTGCGGATCGGGCCTTCGCAATGGTATGAAACGATCCGCTTCGGCGATGGCGTGACGCTGATCCACGAGCCGTGGATCAAGCCATTCTACCGCTGCAACATCTGGCATGTGCGCGGCCGCGACCGCGATCTGCTGTTCGATTCGGGGCTGGGGCATTTCAGCCTGCGCGCGCATGTGCCGCTGGTCTCGGAGAGCGCGCTGATCTCTGTCGCGAACCACGCCCATTTCGACCATATCGACTGCCACCATGAATTCGTCGCCTGCTCCTTGCACCGGGCGGAAGCCGATATTCTCGCCGATCCCCGCAATGACTGGACGCTGGCGGGACGCTACGCCACGGATCAGATGTTCGACGCGCTGCCGGAGGGCTGGGATGCCGCGGGCTACCAGGTGAAACCTGCGGTGGCCGGCCTCATCCTCGATCACGGCGATGTCATCTCGCTGGGCGACCGGGCCTTCGAGGTGGTGCATACGCCAGGCCACTCGCCCGGCGGCATCGGGCTGTTCGAGCGGAAGACCGGCATCTTCCTCTCAGGCGACATCATCTATGACGGGCCGCTGATCGATGACGCCTATCATTCCGATGTGACGCAATATGAAGAGACGCTGCGGCGCCTCTCGGCCTTGCCGGTGGCCACCGTGCACGGCGGCCATTTCCCCAGTTTCGGCCCCACCCGCTTCCGGCAATTGATCGACGGCTATCTGGCCGGGCGGCGCAAGCCCGGGTGCCATCTCGTCTGAGTTCGCGGCGCGCTCCCGCTTGCGGGGCGGGGCGAAATCGCCTATACGGCCAGCCGCCTGTGGCAAGCCGCTTTAGCTCAGTTGGTAGAGCACATCATTCGTAATGATGGGGTCGCGTGTTCGAGTCACGCAAGCGGCACCATGGACTTCTCAACGAACTCCGGTTGTGAGTGCAGAAACGCGCATCATCGCGTGAGCGCCGAGTAGGCTTCGGCGCGCACTTGATCAATCGGCTTCACTGCTTCGCAGCACCTCTTCCTGCCGTCGCGTTGATCCGGCTTCGACATTTTCCTTCGCGGCTCATGAGTCAGGGCGCAAGCAATCCGGTCCGTTGCTACGATGGCGCCCTGACGTTGGGAATGAGAAACTGATGGCCGGTAATCTCGGAAGCAATCTCGTCGATGAATTGAGCTGCTGACGTCTGAATGAACTCACTTAGCAGCCAGTTCTTGTCGCCGGAGAGCAGCGACTCAAGCTGCAGGGGATGATATCGACAGATCTCGCTCAATCTGTGCATGACGCCCAGGATCATGGTTGGAAGCTGCCTCTCTATGGTCCTCTGCCCCTTGCGGGAAATCTTGAGATACCAGAGCGTTTGTGCGCCATTGATGAAATGCAGTTCCCGTCGAAGCTTTCCGTTGTAATTGGCGAGTTCCTTAACGTTCGCCGCCGTCGGCTTTTCGGGCTTGGCCCACTTCAACCGGGCAACGCAGCAGATCGACCGCGGACCAAGCGCCGGAAAAGGCTTGAAGGTCGGCGGCAAGCTTCTCAGTGCTGCGGATAAAGGCGTATTCTTTTCAACGTCAGCCTTTAGGAAGACCTCCCTCGACCTGGTGTCAAAGACGTATGCGCAGTTCGCCAGCGGAATGTACATTTCCTTGTGAGAGCCGAATGTCAGGCAGTAGGTTCTGTGGATGAACACCATGTTTGCCAAGAGATCCTTGAGTGAATGTATCCTTTTGGGCTCCGGCTCCTGGTAGTAATGTGAGAGACTT
>DAISVW010000134.1:0-6759 GCA_036826695.1 Aestuariivirga sp. | reverse complement strand
CCATTGGCGCGTATCACAACCCCGTAGTCCCTGAGAAACTCCACCGTAGTCGCCATCGCGAAACTCCTGCCCATCTCCGTCAGCCGTGGAGTCGCAGGTCAGCCAAAAACTGGGAAGGTGGGGGCCCGGAAACGCTTACCGCCCTCTGCCAGCAGGGTAAAGCGGCCGGTAACATGCACGCCGGCGCTGTGGTTGGGGCCGGGCGAGCCATCCCGCGCCAGCCCGGCATCGCCGGTCAAGACACCCGCCACACGACCATCGCGGATGAGCAGAGACGCCGCCGGAAATCCCGGATAGATTTCGACGCCCATTGCCTCGGCCTGGGCCGCCAGCCAGCGGCAGAGGTCGCCCAGCGACAGGATGATATTGCCCGTATTGTGCATGAAGGGTGGCATCAGCGCCTTGGGCAGCCGCAGCGCTTTCCGGGCGGTGAGATAGAGCATTTCGTCTTCCGATACCGGTTTGCCCTGCGGCGCTGCCGGATCGCTGCGCCAGTCTGGCATCAGCTCATCGAGGGCCGCGGGATCGATCACGGCGCCCGAAACGATATGAGCTCCTACCTCGACGCCCTTCTCCAGCACGACGACCGAAAGCTCCGGCGACCGGCGCTTGAGCTCGATGGCGGCGGCCAGCCCGGCCGGCCCCGCGCCGACGATCACGACGTCGAATGGCAGTTCCTCAATATCCACCCTATTCCTCCAATCCCGTAATGCGGAACAATCGCCGGCGCGTTATCGTCTGCGCCTCGCAATTCAGTGCCTGCTCCATTGCAACGCCGAGCTTGACAAACCCTAACACAATTCCATAAGGTACGAAATACGGATGATAATCCCGATATACGGGATACAACTTTTGTGGGGGAGAGGCGCGCCATGGCGTGCGCTGTCCCCGTCGTATCAGGAGGGGCGGCATGCTCGGACAAGTTGTGGTTAGTGGCCTGGCAATGGGGGCGATTTATTCGCTAATTGCGCTTGGCTACGCCTTCGTGTGGCGCACGATGAATATCGTGAACTTTGCCGCCGGCGAGTTCCTGACATTCTCGGCCTTCATCTTCGTGGCCACCTTCATCAACGGCTTCAACCTTCCATTCCTTCTCGCTGCCTTCGGCGCCGCGGTGGTGATGGCGCTGCTAGGTGCGGTGTTTACCCGTGTGGTGTTCGCCCGCCTGCAGAAGCAACGCGTGCTGGTCGCCATCATCTCGACGGTCGGCTTCGGCCTGTTCCTCAAGGAGCTGGCCCGGATCATCTATGGCCCGCAGCCGCTGATGTATGCCGGCCCCTTCGGCTACGACGGCCTGGTGGTGGGCGGCATTTCCATCACCTTCCAGCAGCTGCTGGTGTTCGGCGTCGTCTTCCCCATCATGATCGGCCAGTTCCTGGTGCTGCGCTATTCCATGATCGGCAAGGTCATGCGCGCCGTCGCCATCGACCGCGACACCGCCGCACTGATGGGCATTCCGGTCAATGCCGTGCTGGCTGGCACCTTCGCCTATGCCTGCGTGCTCTCGGCCATTGGCGGCATCTTGATGGCCCCGCTGTTCTTCGTCACCACCGAAATGGGCACGCTGGCCGGCGTCAAGGGTTTCGTCGCTATGATTATCGGCGGTTTCGGTAGCATCCCGGGCGCCATCATCGGGGGGCTCCTGCTGGGCTTCGGGGAGAATGTCGCGGCGTTCTTCATCTCGACGACCTACAAGGACGCCATCGCCTTCCTCATCCTGTTGATTTTCCTGTTGGTCCGCCCGGAAGGCATCATTCCGGAAACCACTGCTGACCGCGCCTGATCGGAGTCCGCCATGCACCTTTCCATGACTGCGCGGAAAGTAATTTTGCTCGCCCTGTTGGCAGCCATGCTGCTGCCCCCGCTCGTAGGCACCAATGCCTACGTCCTGCAGGTTCTCAATCTGTCCTTCATCTATGCCATCGCCGCCCTTGGCGTGACACTGGTGACCGGCGTCACCGGCATGGTCGTGCTGGGCCAGGCAGCGCTCATGGGCTTTGGCGCCTATTCCACTGGCCTTGCCATGACCATGCTCGGCCTGCCCTGGTTCGTGGCGCTGCCCCTGGCCATGATCGGCACGGGCCTGGTTGGCCTGGGGCTGGGCTTCCTCTCCATGCGCATCAAGGGCCACTACCTGGCCATCACCACGCTCGCGCTCAATGAAATTTTCCGCGTCGTGGTGACCAACGAGGCGTGGCTCACGGGCGGTCCGTTCGGTCTGCGCGGCATTCCCCAGGGGACGCTTCCCTTCATGGGCGGCAGCGTCAACCAGCAGCTTTATATCCCGCTCTTCCTCGCCGCCGTCCTGGTCTACGGCCTTGCCATCCGCCTCTACGGCACCACATTCGGCCGCCGCATGCGCTCGATCCGCGACGACGAACTGGCCGCCGAATCCATGGGCGTCAATTCCCGCGCCGTGCGCATCCTCGCCTTCGTGGTCTGCAGCGTGCTCGGTTCGCTCGCCGGCGGCCTCTACGCGCTGACCTTCGGCTTCGTCTCTCCCAACAACTTCCTTGTCTTTGAAAGCATCAAGATGGTGCTGATGGTGGTCTTGGGCGGTCTCGGCTCCATCGGCGGCACCTTCCTCGGTGCCCTGGTCGTCACCGGTCTGCCCGAAGCCCTGCGCGGCATCCAGACCTATTATCTCGCCGCCTTCGGCCTCGGCGTCGTGATCATCCTGCTCACCGTGCCGCGTGGCTTGGGCATCATTGCCGATTGGCTGCTGGCGCCCTGGCTGCCGGAAGCGCGTCGCACGCAGGCCATCGACAGCGCAGCCGCGTCCAGCGGCCAGGCGACCGCCGAAGCCGAGGATGAAGAGGCCTATGCCAAGGCTGCCCAACTCAAGGCCGAGCGCGAAGCCAAGTCGGCGGCGGGCGCGGTCGAAGTCGAGCGTCCGGCGCTGATGACGGTCGAGAACGTCACCAAGACCTTCGGCGGCCTCGTTGCCCTTAATGACGTGAGCTTCACCGTCCGCCAGGGTGAAATCCTCGGCCTGATCGGTCCCAACGGCTCGGGCAAATCCACCCTCATCAATGCCGCTTCCGGCATCACGCCCATCAGCTCGGGCCGCATCGTGCTCGACGGCCGGGTCATTTCCGACCTGCCGGCCTGGGATGTGCATGCCGCCGGCGTCTCCCGCATCTTCCAGAACGTCCGCGTCTGGAATTCCATGTCGGTCATCGAGAACGTGATGATCGCCCACCCCGCGACCCGCGACCTCGACGTGGTCCGTTCGACGCTCGGCTTTGCCGCCGCCCGCCGCGCCGAAGAAGAGGCCCGCGTGTCCTCGCTCGAAACGCTCGAACTGGTCGGCATCCGCCATCTGGCCGACCGGCGAGCCAGCGACCTCTCCTTCGGGCAGAGCCGCCTGGTCGAAATCGCCCGCTCGGTGGTCAACCGTCCGCGCCTGCTGCTGCTGGACGAGCCGGGTGCCGGCCTGCGTGGCGGCCTCATCATGGAGTTGGCCGAAATCCTCAAGCGTCTGCGCGACCAGGGAATGACAATACTCGTGGTCGAGCACCGCATCAAACTGGTGGTTGAGATGTGCGACCGCATCGTCGTGCTCAATCTGGGCGACAAGATCGCCGAAGGAACTGCCCAGAGCGTGGCCCGCGACCCCATGGTGGTCGACGCCTATCTCGGATGGAAGGTCGAACGCAAACGTTCGGTCAAGGCAGGGGCCGCGCTGCGGCCGTCAACGGAGGAAACAGAATGAAGCTCTTTTCACGTATTGGCTTGGGCACCCTTGCCCTGATGTTGGGTTCAGCGCTATTGCCGATCGGGGCTGCCTATGCCCAGGGTACCTTCGGCGCCTCGGCACCACTCACCGGCCCACGTGCATTGCTTGGTCAATACGTCCAGCAGGGCGTCGACCTGGCCGTCGAGGAGATCAATGCCGCCGGTGGTGTGCTCGGCCAGACCCTGGTGATCAGCTATGCCGACGACCAGGGTGACAATCCAAACTTCGCAAAAAATGCCATGGCGCGCCTCAAAGAAGTGGACAAGGTGCCGATCGTGCTTGGCCCGCATTACTCGGTGGCCCAGCTTGCCACCATGCCGAACTATTGCGACGGCTCGCTGATCTCGATCACCGGCGCCACCGGCGTGCCCGTGACCGACCAGGGCTGCAACTTCGTGATCCGCATCCGCGGCAACGACAATCTGCAGGCCAAAGCGTTAGTGGCCTATGCGCTCGAACATCTGGCCCTCGAAAAGATCGGCGTCCTGTACATCAATGACGATTTCGGCAGGGGCGGCGCCGATCGCGTGATGAATGCGCTCAAGGAGTCCGGTGTCGAACCGGTCGGCGTAGCCAGCCACAACCCGCAGGACACCGATTTCTCCGCCCAGCTCAACCAGCTCAAGGCAGCCGGCGCGGAGCTCATCATCTTGTGGACCCATGACAGCGAATCCGCACTGATCGTACGCCAAGCGGCTCAGTTCAATCTAGGCATCAAGTTTGCTGGGAGCACTTCACTCAGCCAGCCCGTCTTCGTGGAACTGGCCGGCCCGGCCGGCGAAGGCGTCATCAGCGCCTCGGACTTCATTGCCGACAACCCGGACGAGTATGTCCAGGAATTCGTGACCAAGTATCGCGCGCGCTATAACGAAGAGCCCGAAATCTTCGCCGCCGCCTATTATGACAGCGTCAAGCTAGCCGCCGAGGCCATCAACATGGCTGGCAGCCTCGCCCCGGCAGCCATTCGAGAAGCGTTCAAAACGCTGCAGACCCAGGGTGTCATGGCGGCTTACCAGTGTGCCGAAAACGGCGACTGCAACCACCAGACCAACATCGTGGAAATTCGTGACGGCGCGCCTGCCATGCTCACGGCCGTCCAGTTCGAAATAGGTGAATAACACCATGCTCGCTCCCGCAACCGAAAGCGTAGCCGATGCCGATACTAGGCCGATGCTGCAGCTGAAGGGCGTCGATGCCTATTACGGCAAAGCGCAGATCCTTTTCGACATGACCATCAATGTCGGCGAAAGGCAGGTCGTGGCCGTGATCGGTGCCAATGGCGCCGGCAAGTCCACGACGCTGAACGCCATCATTGGCCGGGTCCACCCCGCAAAGGGCGAGGTCCTGCTCAATGGCGAACAGATCGGCGGCGAGAGCGTGCAGAAGATCGCGGCGCGCGGGGTCACCTGCGTGCCGCAACGCCGGCGCATCTTTTCCACCATGACGGTGCGCGAAAACCTGGAAGTCGGCGGCTATGTCCTCCGCGGCGACAGAGACGGCACCAAGCGCGTGCTCGCCGAGGTCTTTGCACTCTACACGGTGCTGGAGCGCAAGGCCAGCTTCATGGGCGGCGTGCTCTCGGGCGGCGAACAGCAGATGCTGGCCATTGCCCGCGGGCTGATGGCGCAGCCGCGCGTGCTGCTGCTCGACGAGCCCTCCATGGGCCTGTCGCCCAAGCTCACCATCGAAATGTTCAACGACATCCGCCGCATCGCCGATACCGGCCGCACGGTGATGATCGTCGAGCAGAACGCCTATGCAGCCCTGTCGGTCGCCGACTACGGCTATGTGCTCGAAAACGGCCGCGTCGCCCTCGAAGGCGATGCCGAAATCCTGATCGACGACGACTACGTGCGCCAGACCTATCTCGGTGCATGACGGAGCAAATCATGTCGCAAGACACCAAGACGCAGCGCATTGCCGGGCTGGTCGCCACCCTCACCGAACGGCTGGGTGATCGCTGCACCACCTCTCCCTCCGATCGTGACCATCACGGCCACGACGAGTCCTACCACCCGACCTTTCCGCCCGACGCGGTCTGCTATCCGCTCAGTGCCGAGGAGGTCTCGTTTATCGTCGTCGAAGCCGGCAAGGCCGGCATTCCCGTCATTCCCTATGGTGCAGGGACCTCGCTCGAGGGTCATGTCGCCGCGCTTCACGGCGGCATCAGCATCGACTTGAGCCGCATGATCGCTGTCATCGCCGTTCACGCCGAGGATCTCGACGCCACGGTCCAGGCCGGCGTCACCCGCAAGCAGCTCAATGCCTATATCCGCGATACGGGCCTGTTCTTCCCGGTCGATCCCGGCGCCGACGCAACCCTGGGCGGCATGGCCGCGACGCGTGCTTCAGGCACCAATGCGGTGCGCTTCGGCACGATGCGCGAGAATGTCGTCTCGCTCGAAGTCGTGCTGGCCGATGGACGCATCATCCGCACCGCGAGCCGCGCCAAGAAATCCTCGGCCGGCTATGACCTGACCCGGTTGTTCGTTGGCTCAGAGGGAACGCTGGGCATCATCACCGAACTGACCGTCCGCCTTTATGGCGTGCCCGAGGCGGTGAGCGTTGCCACCTGCGCCTTCCCCGATGCCGACAGCGCCGTGCGCACCGCCATCGAAACCGTGCAGTCGGGCGTGCCGGTGGCGCGCATGGAGTTTCTCGACGACATCGCCATGAAGGCGGTGCGCGATTTCACCAGGCTCCCCTACGCTGCAACGGCCACGCTGTTCTTTGAATTCCACGGCTCGCCCGCCGCCGTCGCCGAACAGGCCGAACTGGTGCGCGAAGTCGCGCTGGCCAATGGCGGCACCGACTGGGCCTGGGCGACCAGCCCGGATGACCGCGCCAAAATCTGGCATGCCCGCCACGAGTTCCACTACGCCATGCTGGCTCAGCGCCCCGGCGCCAAGATCTGGGGCACCGATGCCTGCGTGCCGATCTCGGGTCTGGCCGAGTGCATCGCCCAGCCCCGGGAGGATACCCGCACCGCGCCCTTCCTCTCGGCGACACTCGGTCCCGTC
>DAISVW010000133.1:0-6772 GCA_036826695.1 Aestuariivirga sp. | reverse complement strand
GCGCGTCTGGCGCATCGCCGAAACCCTTCTTCCCTCCCTGCGGGAGGCAGTCTCAACGCTCCTTACGGACCTAGGGCAGCCCGAAGGGTGAACGCCGAGTGCCTGTTACAGAAGTTGCAGGTGGGCCGGGCAAGCAAAGAGAATCCCCGGCTGAGTAACGGTCGCCAGTCATTGCATCTTGGGTGAACACGCTATAGACACCCAGCTTTAATGACCCCCGAACCCCGTCCGCCGCTCCTCAAGGGCCAGCATTTGCTGGCTATCGACGGGATTTCCGCTCTCGAAGCCCTGCGCCTTCTCGATCTCGCCGAACGCTATGTTGGGGTCAGCCGCCAGGCCGACAAGCGGGAACCGGTTCTGCAGGGCCGGACCCAGGTCAACCTGTTCTTCGAGGCCTCGACCCGCACCCAGAGCTCGTTTGAAATCGCCGGCAAGCGGCTGGGCGCCGACGTCATGAACATGGCGGTGGCCAATTCTGCGGTCTCGAAAGGCGAAACGCTGCTCGACACCGCGATGACCATCAACGCCATGCAGCCGGATTTTCTGGTGGTGCGCCACCCATCCTCGGGCGCGGTCGAGCTTCTGGCGCAGAAAGTCTCCTGTGCCGTCATCAACGCCGGCGACGGCCAGCATGAGCACCCGACACAGGCATTGCTCGATGCCCTCACCATCCGCCGCCACAAGCAGGGGTTCGAGGGCCTCGTGGTGGCGATCTGCGGTGACGTCATGCACTCCCGCGTGGCCCGCTCGAACATTCATCTTCTGGGCAAGCTCGGCGCCCATGTGCGGGTGGTGGCGCCCTCGCCGCTGCTGCCATCGGGCATCGCCAATTTCGGCGTCGAGGTTCACCGCCGCATGGAGACTGGCCTCAAGGGCGCTGATGTCGTCATGATGCTGCGCCTGCAGATGGAACGCATGACCGGCGCCTTCGTGCCGTCAATCCGCGAATACTATAACTTCTATGGTCTCAACGCCGAGAAGCTCAGGCTCGCCAGGCCGGGCGCCCTGGTCATGCACCCAGGCCCCATGAACCGCGGCATCGAAATCGACTCGGATGTGGCGGACGGCGCGCAATCGGTGATCCGCGAACAGGTGGAAATGGGTGTGGCGGTACGCATGGCGGTGCTCGACGCGCTGTCGCGCAACCTGCCGGGGGGCGGCGGATGATGAAGGCGGGCGCCAGGCACCAGCACAACCGCCGGGCTTATCTCAACGCTGATATCATGGCGCCGGCGCAGGGGCTTTCCGGCAAGGGCGGCATCCTGATCGAGGATGGCTGGATTCTCGATGTCGGCCCGCGGGTGACCCGCGACAGCGTGGGTTCCGGCGCGGCGATTTCCGATTGTTCGGGCCTCACCCTCATTCCCGGTCTCATCGACATGCGGGTGTTCACCGGCGAGCCCGGCAACGAATACCGCGAGACCCTGGCCAGCGCCTCCGAAGCGGCGGCGGCGGGCGGCGTCACCACCATGATCGTGATGCCCAACACCCAGCCCGTGATCGACGATGCGGCGATCGTCGATTTCATCCTCCGCCGGGCGCGCGACACGGCTTCCGTGCGAGTGGCGCCGATGGCCGCCATCACCAAGGGGCTGGCGGGCGAGCTGATGACCGAAATCGGCCTCCTCAGGGAAGCAGGCGCCGTTGCCATCACCGACGGCACAAGGGCGGTGGCCAATGCCAATGTTTTCCGCCGGGCACTCACCTATGCCCGCGATTTCGGGCTGCTGGTGGTGCAGCATGTCGAGGAGCCGAGCCTGTCGGCGGGCGTCATGAACGCCGGTGAAACGTCAAGCCGTCTCGGCCTCTCCGGCAACCCCGCGATGAGCGAAGTGATCATGCTGGAGCGTGACCTGCGGCTGGTCGAGATGACCGGCGCCCGCTACCACGCCTCTCAGATTTCCAGCCACCTCGCGATTGAAGTCATGCGCGCCGCCAAGGCCAGGGGCCTGCCGGTCACCTGCGGCGTCTCCGTGCATCACCTGACGCTCAACGAGAACGATATCGGCGCCTACCGCACCTTCTTCAAACTGTCGCCGCCGCTGCGCAGCGAGCAGGACCGGCGGGCGCTCGTCGAGGCGGTGGCCGATGGCACAATCGATGTCATCGTGTCCGGTCATGATCCGCAGAGCGCTGATACCAAACGGCTTCCCTTCGCCGAGGCCGCCTATGGCGCCATCGGTCTCGAAACCATGCTGTCGGCGGCGCTTGGCCTCTATCACAACGAGGCGATGCCGCTCTCGCGCCTGGTCGAAGCCATGTCGTCCAGGCCCGCCGAAATCCTCGGCCTTGAAACCGGCAGGCTGGCTCCCGGCGCGCCCGCCGATTTCGCGCTCGTCGACCTCAACCTGTCGTGGACCGTCGAAGAGGACACGCTGCGCTCGCGCGCCAAGAACTCGCCCTTCGAACACCGCACGCTGGAAGGCCGCGCGGTTGAAACGGTCGTTGCGGGCGAGCGCGTTTACGCTTACGCTCGGGCTTGATCGTAAGCATCGAGGATCGCATGGACCTCTCCGCCGCGCATATGATCATCGCGCTGGTGTTCGGCTATCTTTGCGGCACCATTCCCTTCGGCCTGCTGCTCTCACGCTGGGCCGGGCTCGGTGACATCCGCACCATCGGATCCGGCAACATCGGCGCCACCAATGTGCTGCGCACCGGCAACAAGAAGATTGCGGCACTCACCCTTCTGCTTGATGGCCTCAAGGGCACGATACCGGCGCTGCTGCTGGGCTGGCTCTATGGGCCGCAGGCCGGAATCCTCGGCGGGCTCGCCGCCTTCTTCGGGCACCTGTTTCCGATGTGGCTCGGCTTCAAGGGCGGCAAGGGTGTGGCGACCTCGATCGGCGTGCTGTTCGGCCTGTACTGGCCACTGGGCATGATTTTCGTGGCCCTGTGGATCGCCATGGCAGCGCTGTTCCGCATCTCCTCGCTTTCGGCGCTGACGGCGAGCGCCGTCGCGCCGCTTGCCGCCTATCTCCTTGGCCATGCCGATCTGGTGTTGCCCGCCGCCGTCATGGCGGTGGCGGTCTTCATCACGCATCGCGCCAATATCCGCCGCCTCATCAAGGGCGAGGAGCCGCGCATCGGCAAGTCAAGACCCGCATGAGCACTGGCCCTCTCAGCGACGAGGAACGGCGCGACTGGCTCAGGCTTTCGAGAACCGAAACTGTCGGCCCTTCAACCTTCCGCGCGCTGCTGGAACGTTTCGGATCGGCGAGCGAGGCGTTGCGCGAACTTCCCGGCCTCGTGCACAAGAGCGGGCTTGGCCGTGCGCCGCGCATCTTCCCCCGTGACGAGGCCCAGCGCGCGCTGGACAATGCGGCAACCGTTGGCGCGCGCTTCATCGCCTGGGTCGAAGCGGATTATCCGGCGCTCCTCCGCCAGATCGATTCCGCGCCGCCGGTCATTTGCGTCAAGGGCGATGCCGGGCTTCTTTCCCGGAGCGGGGCGGCGATCGTGGGCGCCCGCAATGCCTCCGCCATCGCCCGCAAATTCGCGAGGCAGCTGGCCCGCGAGATCGGCGCCGAAGGACATGTGATCATGTCAGGCCTGGCGCGCGGCATCGATACCGCGGCGCATGAGGCGGCGCTTGAAACCGGCACCGTTGCGGTGGTGGCGGGTGGCGTCGACGTAGTCTATCCGCCGGAGAATGCCGCGCTGCATGCAGCACTTGGCGAGCGTGGCGCCATCGTCTCCGAGCAATTGCCTGGGGCCGAACCCAAGGCGGAATTCTTTCCCCGCCGCAACCGGATCATTTCCGGCCTGTCGCGGGCGGTGATCGTCATCGAGGCGGCGCTGCGCTCAGGCTCGCTCATCACCGCGAGGCTGGCCGCCGAACAGGGACGTGAGGTGTTCGCCGTCCCGGGCTTTCCGCTGGACCCGCGCTGCGAGGGCACCAACCGGCTGATCCGCGATGGCGCTGCTCTCCTCATGTCGTCGCGCGACGTGCTGGACGCGCTCGCCGAAGGTGGCCAACCGCGGCAGATGTCGTTTCTGGAACCGGAACCCTCCGCCATCGTTCCGCCTCCACCCGCCAGCGAAGCCCACGAAACGCTGCTCGAATTGCTGTCGCCCACGCCGATCGGCGCCGATGAGCTGATCCGCGAAAGTGGCCTCGACCCGCCTACCTTTTCGGCCTTGCTGCTGGATCTGGTGCTGGCCGGGCGTGTCACGCGTCATGCCAACGGGGCGGTTTCGCTAGCCTGAAGCGGTCTCGCGCCCGCCCAGCTGGCGCAGCACCAGCACCATGGTGGCGTGTGCCTCGCCTTCGCCGATGTTGACGATCCGGTGTGGCAGGTCGCCCCGGAACCTGAGCGCCTCGCCGACCCTGGCGCGGGCGGTTTCCTCGCCGGAGGTGACTTCGATCTCGCCGGCCAGCAGATAGAGATGCTCGACAGTGCCCGGCGGATGCGGATCGGATTCGAGAACGCCCTGCGGTTTGGCGCGGAAATCATACCATTGCACCTGATCGACCAGGTTGAGCGGCCCGGCGATGGCCAGGCGGCACAGCCCGTCCTGGCTCTCGAGGATCGGCACGCCGGACTTCAGCTGATGCTCCAGGAACACCTGCTGGCCTTCGCTGCGCAGCACCTCGTCGATGGTTGTATCAAGCGCCCGCGACAGGCGATAAACCGTTGACAGTGTTGGATTTGTTTCATTCCGCTCGATCTGGGAGATGATCGATTTGGCAACCCCGGACTGTTCCGAGAGATCGCCCAGCGACATGTTGTAGGCCTTTCTCAGCCGCTGGATGGGCTTGCCCAGCGCCGGCGGGGGGTCGGCCTCCGGTGAAGCTTGCTCTTTTCTGCCGCGGCGCGTTGACATCTGCCCGTCCTGTTGTTAGTTCTGTCGTTCGTTAAAACGAACACTCGGATGTTCGGTGCTGCGCACGGGTCAAGATTGCCGGTTTCGCCGGTGGAATTCAAACGAATTCGGCGACCCTGTACGGAAGACCGAACGTTTGATCGAGCGAACGGTGGCAGAGGAAGCAGGCGTCATGCGGTATTTCCCGGTATTCATGGATTTGCGCGGCAAGACCGTCGTGGTGGTCGGCGGCGGTGAAGAGGCGCTGCGCAAGATCAGGCTGCTGCTCAAGACCGAGGCCAGCATTCAGGTCATTGCCCCTGAACTGCACGAGGAGCTCGCCGCCGAGCCACGGATCAGGTGGCGTTCGAAGGTCTACTACGCGCAACTGCTGCAAGGCGCCGCGCTGGTCTATTCGGCGGACGCCGGCCTGAATGGCCGGGTGGCGGCTGACGCGCAGCGCCTGCGGATCCCCGTCAATGCGGTGGACGAGCCCGAAATCTCAACGTTCATCGTGCCGTCCATCGTCGATCGCGATCCGGTGGTGGTGGCGATCGGCACCGAAGGCACGGCGCCGGTGCTGGGCCAGGGTCTGCGCGCCCGTATCGACGCCATGCTCCCCCCGGCGCTGGGCGGACTTGCCGCTTCGGCCGCCGCCTTGCGCGACCGCGTTGCGGAAACCATCCCGCCCGGCAACCGCCGGCGCAGCTTCTGGCAGCGCTTCTTTTTCGGCGATGTGCGGGACGCCTATGTCGCGGAGGACTCCTGCGCGTATCTGGCGGGTGTCGAAAACCTCTTCGCCGACGAAGCGCAGCCGCCACAGGGCCGCGTCGCCTTCGTCAGCCTTGGCTCGCACGATCCTGAACTGCTGACACTCAAGGCCCAGCGCAAGCTGCAGGAAGCCGATATCATCATCCATGACGCCGCCGTGCCCGCCGCCATCCTCGAGCTTGCCCGGCGCGATGCCGTGCGCGTGCCGGCGGTTGAGAAAGCCTATGGCGGCGCCACCGCCCTGCTGCTGGCCGAGGCGCGCGCCGGAAAGCGCGTGGTGCGGCTGACCGATGGCGAGGCGGCGCTTGAGGAAACCGTATCGGTGGCCGCTGAAGGCATCGCGGTCGAGACGGTGCCGCCGGTTTCCCTCCCGAAGCCCCCTGCCCCCGCCATATCGCCCAGCCGTGAAGAACTCTGGAGAGCCGCCTGATGACCACAACCGAGAAAGGCCAGCTCGTCACCGCCAACCGGCTGCGTGACGGCATCGCCGTGTTCCTGACCCGCGGCGGCGAATGGAGTGAAACCATCGATGAAGCAGCCCTGGCGCTGGAGCCGGAAGCCGCGAAGGCGCTCGAGGCGCGGGCCCGCCAGGACGAAATCAGGACCATCGTCACCGGCGCCTATCTGATCGAAGCCGAACGGCGCGGCGGCCAGGTGCGCGCCGCGCATATCCGCGAGCGGATGCGGGCGCTGGGGCCCACCGTGCGCATGGACCTCGGAAAGCAGGCCGAAGGCAAGGGCAGCCCCTTCGCCGCCCCTGAAGGAGCGTGATCCCATGTATCGCTACGACGAGTTCGACCACCAGTTCGTGCGCGAACGCACCATGCAGTTCCGCGACCAGGCGGAGCGCCGCCTCAAGGGTGAGCTCACGGAAGACGAGTTCCGGCCGCTGCGGCTGATGAACGGCCTCTATCTGCAGCTGCACGCCTATATGCTGCGCATCGCCATTCCCTATGGCACGCTGTCCAGCCGCCAGATGCGCCAGCTGGCCATGATCGGCGAGCGCTGGGACAAGGGCTATGGCCATTTCACCACCCGCCAGAACATCCAGTTCAACTGGATCAAGCTGGAAGATACGCCGGACATTCTCGATGCGCTGGCCGAGGTGGAAATGCATGCCATCCAGACCTCCGGCAACTGCATCCGCAACGTCACCACCGACCAGTGGGCGGGCGCTGCCGCCGATGAGATCGCC
>DAISVW010000132.1:0-6904 GCA_036826695.1 Aestuariivirga sp. | reverse complement strand
GTTGACCTCGAGTACGCGGCGGTGCCGGCATCGGCGATGAAGGCGTCATAGGCGAGACCGAAATGATGCGAGCGCACGGCGCCGGTCGTCGCGGCGAAGGCAAACATGTAGTCCACCGTGGCGGCGAGCTCGAAGGCCCCCTTGTAGCCGTGGCGTTTCACGCCATCGTTCCATTTGGGATTGACCACGCGGGACCGCATCACCCGGCTCACCTCCTCCTCGAGCGTGCGGATCACCGGGCGCTCGGGCCGCGAATGATCGTTATGGTAGACGCGCGGGCGGGTGCCGGATGCCTGTTCCACCGCCGCCGTCATGCCGCCCTCGAACTGATAGTAGTCATCCGAATCGAGCAGATCGTGCTCGCGGTTATCCTGGTTGTGGACCACCGCCTCGATCCGCTTGAGGCGCGAGAGGAAGGCGTCTTCGTCGCGCACGCCTTGTGCGCCCGCGCCATAGGCATAGGCGCCCCAGGTGACATAGGCGGCGGCGAGATCGGCGCGTCCGGTCCATATCTTCTCGTCGATCAGCGCCTGCAGGCCAGCTCCATAGGCGCCCGGCTTGGATCCGAAGATGCGATGGCCGGCCATCCGCCGGGCCTCGGCGTCGCCGATCCCCGCCCTTGCCAGTGCGCGCGCTTCCGCCGCCATGCGCTGAGCCAGCGGGTTGTCGTCTTCATCCTCCTCGAGCGCTCCCACCGCGCGGATCGCCTTGTCCAGGAGTTCGATCTGGGCGGGGAAGGCGTCGCGGAAGAAGCCGGAGATGCGCAAGGTCACATCGACGCGCGGCCGCCCCAGCCTGGCGAGCGGCAGGATCTCGAAGCCGGTCACCCGCCAGCTCGCTGTGTCCCACACCGGTTTGGCGCCGATCAGGGCGAGTGCCTGGGCAATGTCGTCGCCGCCGGTGCGCATGTTGGAGGTGCCCCAGGCGGAAAGCCCCAGCGCCTTGGGATAGCGCCCGAAATCCTGGAGATGGCGGAGCAGCAGCTCCTCGGCGGATTTGCGGCCGAGCGTCCAGGCGGCGGGCGTGGGCAGGGTGCGGTTGTCGAGTGAATAGAAGTTCCGCCCGGTCGGCAGCACGTCGAGGCGGCCACGGGTGGGAGCGCCCGATGGGCCGGGCATCACCAGCCGCCCGGCGAGGCCTCTGAGAAGAGCTGTGATTTCACATGGCCCCGCGGCGCGCAGCAGCGGCCGCACATGGCTGTCGATGCGGTGGAGCACCCTGGCGGTCGCGGTCATGCCGGGCGGCAAGGCGAGGCCCTCCAGCAACGCCGCCGCATAGAGCTCAAGCCGCTCCACGGTATCGCCGTTGCTGCGCCAGGCTTCGGCCGAGATGTCAGCCAGTGCCAGTGGACGCGGGCCTGCCCAGGCTTCGGCGGGCGCGCAGCTCAGGGGGTCGAAGCCGGTCAATCCGAAATCGATCGCCAGCGCCCGGGTCAGCGACTGGTCGCCGTCTTCGCCAAGCCCGCGCGGCACGCGGGTGAGCGCCACGAGAAGATCGGTTTCGAGCCGGCCTTGCGGTGCTGCTCCCAGCACGTGAAGCCCATCGCGGATTTGTGCTTCCTTGAGATCGCAGAGAAACGCATCGAGCCGCTGCAAATCCTGCTCTTCGTCACCGGTGAAGCCAGCGTCCGCGTCAAGCCGCATGGACGCGGTGAGCGCCAGGATATCGCGGCGCAGTGCCGCGCGCCGCCGCGGGTCGAGGCCGGACGCGAGGTAGTACTCGTCAACGAGCGCTTCGAGGTCCTTGAGCGGGCCATAGGTCTCGGCGCGGGTGAGCGGCGGCGTCAGATGGCTGATGATCACCGCCGCGGTGCGCCGCTTGGCCTGGGTGCCTTCGCCCGGATCGTTGATGATGAACGGGTAGAGCTGCGGCACCGGCCCGAGAATGGCTTCCGGCAGGCAGTCCGCCGAAAGCGCGGTCGCCTTGCCCGGCAGCCATTCGAGATTGCCATGCTTGCCATTGTGGATCACCGCATGGGCGCCGAACACATGCCGCACCCAGATGTAGAAGGCGAGATAGCCGTGCGGCGGCGGCAGGGCAGGGTCATGGTAGCTGGATTTGGGATCGATGTTGTAGCCGCGCGCCGGCTGGATCGCCACCGCGGCATTGCCATGGCGGATCACCGGCAGGCGGAAGCCGCCACCGGCGAAGAACGGGTCATCAGCGGGATCGCCCCAGCGGCCAGTGATCCGTTCACGGACGGTCTCCGGCAATGCCGCGAAATGCCGGAGGTAATCGGCCAGCGAAAGCGTTTCCCCATTCACGCAAGCCGTCTTTGGCGCGGCGTTGGTCGGGCCCTGCTGCAAGGCGGCGATCAAAGCGTTCCCGGTCTCGGGGATGTTGGTGATCGCATAGCCGTCACCCAGCAGGGCGGCGAGGATCGCCACCGTGCTGGCCGGCGTGTCATAGCCCACGCCATTGGCGATGCGGCCATCCTTGTTGGGATAATTGGCGAGGATCACCGCCACTTTCCGCGCTTGCGGCGGCGTGCGCCGGAGCCTGATCCAGCCGGCGGCGAGATCGGCCACGAAGGCCACGCGGTCCTCAACCGGGCGGTAGGTGAGGATCGGGCACTCTGTTCCGGCATGCCACTGGTCCTCCGCCTTGAACGAGATGGCGCGTGTGAGGATGCGCCCGTCGAGTTCCGGCAGCACCACATTCATCGCGAGGTCGCGGGCCTCGAGGCCTTGCGGGCTGGCGCGCCACCGGGCTTCGGAGCTTCCCGCCAGCACCACTTGCAGTACCGGGCAATCATAGGCCGCCAGCGGATCGTCGACGCCGCCCGCCGCCACCGCGAAGCTGGTGGCATTCAGGATGATGTCCGGCGGCCGCCCGGAAAGCCCGTCACCGATTGCCGCAATACTCGCCGCGTCCTTGAGGCTGGCGACATAGAAAGCGCGTGTCGCAATGCCGCGCGCGGCAAGTCCATCGATCAGCGCGTCGATGGGGGCTGTCTGGCCGCCGTCGATCGCCGACCGGTAGAAGATGATCGCCGCCAGCGGCTGGCCCGCCGCGCCGGTTTCGCGGTAGAGCCCGGCGGGGGCGGGGGGGATGGCGGCTGCCGGCTCTTCACCCCGCTCCGTCAGGTGCCTGCAATAGGCAAGAAAGCCATCGGCGTTGGCGGCGCCGCCGGCCACCAGATACTGCCGCAGCCGCTCGCAGTGATGGGCGGGCAGGCTTGAGCGGCGCGTGAGGTCCGGGTCCGGCTGGGCATCGCCCGGCAGGACCGCCAGCAGCATTCCCCTGGTCTCGGCCAGCGCCTCCAGTTGTTCCAGCCCATAGCTCCAGTAGGACGCGCCACCCAGCAGCCGCAGCACGATCAGCCTGGCATGCGCCAGCGTCTTCCCGGCATAAAGATCGACCGACAGCGGATGCTGCAGCCGCAACAGGCTGGCGAGGCGCAGGGAACAGGGGTTCCGGTCATGGGCGCGGGCGAGGCTTGCGAGTTCGCTGTCGGCGGCCGACAGCACGATGATATCGGCCGGCCGCTGCGCGAGATCGACGGCCTCGGCATTGCCGTCGATCACACCGCTGGTTGAGGCGAGGAGGTGCATCAGCCTCGCAGCAGCTGGGTGATGGCGGCGCGGTCCATGTGCTTCTCGCCGATCACCACGAGGGCCGTGCCGCGCGGCTCGTCCTGCCGCCATGGCCGGTCGAAATAGCTGTCGAGCCGCGGGCCCACCGCCTGCACCAGCAGCCGCGCGGGCGCGCCCGCGATTTCAGCGAAGCCCTTGAGGCGCAGGACGCCGTGGCTGGCGATGGCGTTTCCGATGCGGTTCAGCAGCGCTGCCTTATCGCCTTGCGGGCCGAGCGCCACCACGAAGCTCACGAAATCATCATGGTCATGCTGTTCCTCGCCTTCCATCTCATGGTGCGAGAGGCGGTTCGCCATATCGTCTTCCGCCGCCGCCCCGGCGCCCAGCAGTGCTGCCACGCTCACCGCGCCGTGCCGCGCGGCGATCATCCCGGTGCCGGCCCGCAGCTTCTGCTTCAGCGTGGCGGTAACGGCGTCCTGCTCGCCGGCCGCGAGAAGGTCGGTCTTGTTGACGATCACCAGGTCAGCGCAATTGAGCTGATCCTCGAACAGTTCCTCGATCGGGTTTTCATGGTCGAGCGTCGGGTCGGCCAGGCGCTGTGCTGCCAGCGCTTCTTCATCATCCGCGAAACGGCCCTCCGCCAGCGCCTTGGCATCGACAACGGTGATGACCCCATCGACGGTGACGCGCGGCTTGATCTCCGGCCAGTTGAAGGCCCGCACCAGAGGCTGGGGCAGGGCGAGGCCCGAGGTTTCGATCACGATGTGCTGCGGCGGGTCCGGCCGGTCGATCAGCTTCTTCATGGTCGGAATGAAATCATCGGCCACGGTGCAGCAGATGCAGCCGTTGGCGAGTTCGATCACATACTCCTCGCGGCCGGCCTCGGTGCCGCAGCCCTTCAGGATTTCGCCATCGACCCCGACATCGCCGAACTCGTTGACGATGAGAGCGATGCGCCGCCCGCCGGCATTGGCCAGCAGGTTGCGGATCAACGTCGTCTTGCCGGCCCCGAGGAAGCCGGTGATCACGGTGGCGGGTATCTTCTGCATGGTCACCTCTCGTAGACATCGCCGGCGGCGCGGCCCAGCGCCAGGCTGAGAAACAGGCCGATCAGCAGCCAGAACCCCGCATTGGCGGCAATCGCGTTGGCGGCGAAGCGCGCGGCGAGTTCGGCTGGAACATTGCTTTCGGTATGGATGGCGTTGGGCGCTCCCACCACATGCGGGATGGCAATCAACACGAGGGCGAGCACGACGGCCCAGGCCTCGCGGCGGCTGGCAATCAGGAAGATGCCTGCTGCGGTGAGGGCAACCGTTGCCGCCCACCACCATTGCCTGACGCCCAGATCGCCCGCCACCATGCCCGGAAGTTCGGGTGGCAGGCCCATGGCCGGCGCCAGCGTGACGGCGAGAAAGCCGCACAGGCCCCAGACCAGGCCGTTGCCGCGCGTGATGGGAATGCCGGCGATCAGCGATATGCCCGCCAGCACGGCCGCGAAGGCGGCTCCGGTCATGGCGGCGGTAATCGTGGTGGCAAGGCTCCGCTGCCAGCCATCGGCCGGGTGCCAGCCGCCATGATCATGATCATGATCATGATCGTGGCCTTCGCCATGGTCATGCGTGGCCACCGGCGGCTGGGCCTCGAAGCGCTCGGCTGCAAGAATGAGGGGCGTCAGCCGCACATGCTGGATGACGCCCATGATGAGCCCTGCCGCGATCCCCGCAAGGAGCGCGGCGAGCACCACTCGCCCGATCATGTCCTAGCCTGTGATCAGTGGCAGGGAAAGCCGATGGCGTGGCGGGTGTCGTGGGCGCTGTTGTGCGCCACTGCCATGTTGGAGAGGCCCACCGCGAAGGTGAGCGTGAGCCCGATGAAAACCAGCGCGAGCCCGGCAGCAAGCCGTTGCGAGACGCTGAGCGGGATAGCGGAAACAGAACGTACGGTCATGAACACCCTCCGTGGTGACCAGGTTGATCCGGTTGCGTGGCAGGTCTCCTGACTTGCGGGTCGCCGGGCTCTGGCGGCCTTCCCGGTTGCCCAGTGGCCATGATCGCCAGAACCCTCGCCGCTCACAGTTGCGGGGGCAGTCACGGTTTTGGCCCCGCTTGGGTCATCCTCACCGTGTTCCCTGTTAGGCCCGCTGCCGTCCGGCGCGCGGGCACCACACAGATGCCGATTGTAGTGCCTGCCGGAGGTTCGTCAACCATGCCGCGCCGCTTTCCGGTCCGAAAACGGCACAGGCCAATGCCCCGCGTTTACCAAAACGAAAGCCTCGCGGCCCTTGCCGGAAACTGGATTTTAACCCTGGGAGCCCGATACTCTGCGTCATGCGTACCCGTTCCATGTTCCTTGCGTCAGTGTGTTCCGCGTTCCTTGCTGCAAGTGCGGCGGCTTCCGGAACCTTCGCCGCAGCCTCTGAAACCGAGCTCGTCACCGAGGCCTATCAGGCGCTCCAGGCGGGTGACACCGAGGATGCCATCGCCAGCTTCAGCAAGGCGATCGACTCCCGCGCTCTGGCGCCCGGCATGCTCGCCAATGCACTGCTCAACCGGGCCCATGCCTACCAGCGGATGAACGAGCACCAGCTCGCCATCGATGCCTACACGGCGGCCCTGCGCATCGCTGCCATGTCGGGCAAGGTGCGGGCGCTGGCGCTCTATAATCGCGGCCTGTCCTATCAGCGGCTCCAGCGCATCAGCCATGCGATGGAGGATTTCACCTCCGCCCTGTTCCTCGACGGCCAGTTCAGCCACGCCTATTACAGCCGCGGCTTGCTGCTGCGGGATGGCGAACAGTATCTCTTCGCGCTTGCTGATTTCGACAAGGCGCTGCGCTACAACTATCCTGATCCGGCGCGCGTCTATGTCGCCGAGGCGATGGTGTTCGAAAAGCTGCAGCGCAAGTCGGATGCGCGGGGCGCGCTCGAAAAGGCGCTCGCCGCAAACCCCAACTATGAACCGGCCCGGCGGCGGCTTGCAGCGCTTGACGGCCTGACGGAGACCACGGTCGCGGGCGACACGATCCAGACCGCGGCCGTCAGCCAGGCTGCCGATGGCTTGCCCGCCGCCCACGCGCCATCCGCCGCGCTGATGGTCGAGGATCCGGCGGCCGCGCCCGCCGCCAAGCAATTCACCGACCGTGTGCCCTCGGGTGACGTGCAGCCGGCGGCGGTCTCTGCGAGCGAGGAAGAAACGGTGATCGCCGTCGAGACGGTTCCGGAAGAGACGCCGGCCGCCCAGGCCAGAGGCGCCGAGGCAACCGCGCGTCGCGCCCTGCTGGCCCGCCTGGCGACCCCGCCCGCGACCGGCACCCCCCGCGACTGGCGGCGCGATGAGCTGTACGCCTGATGCGCGCCGAGCTCGACACCA
>DAISVW010000131.1:0-6960 GCA_036826695.1 Aestuariivirga sp. | reverse complement strand
GGTGTAGCGGATTTCGTTGAAGAGACTGCTGAAGGTGACAAGCCCGTCGGTGACGCCCGTGACGGGATCGTAGGTGGCGAGGAGGAAGTCGGTGGCACCGATCATCGTGGCGCCGACGAGGCCTGTGATCTCAAGGCCCGGGTCGTCGTTCGCCAGCAGGGCAGAGGTATAGACGCGATCCCCCTGTCCCGGCCCGGTCGTGCCGCGGATGGAATCGTCGCGCGCGATGCCGCTTGTCCCGCCCGTGAAGGTCACGACCACATCGCCGCCGACGGGAGTGCCGATGGCACCGCTCTCATCGAAGAGAAGGTAGCGGAAAGTACCGATGCTCTTGCCCGAGCTGGGGCTGACACGCAGGCCGGGCTCGGTCGTGCCGGGCACGACATCCAACACGACGTTGATCTCGGATGGATCGAAGATGAATTCACTGAAGATGATGGTGTCGCCTTCGGCATCGGTCGCGCCGGACACGAGGTCGGCCACCGGGATCACGGTGCCGGGCGCGACGTTGCTGTAGGTATAGGTCGGCGTGGTCGGCGCATCGTTGGAGACATCGAAGAAGATCGTCGCCGAGGCCGTGCCGCCGAGCGTGTCCACCACCTGGTAGCTCAGGCTGTCGATGCCGCTGAACCCAAGCGGCGGCTGATAGAAGAACCCTCCCAGCGGGTTTCCGTCCGGCGCGGCGAACCCGCCGGCGGATGTCCTCTGGAACACGCCTGGAGTCGGCCACACGACAGTGAGGCCAGACCCGGTGTCGTTGTCGAGGATGCGCGAGACGTCGACGCGGGCGTACCCGGCATTGATCGTCGCGAGGATGGTATCGTCGGACGCGCTGATCATCGGATCTCGTTCCCGCCCCTGATGTCATGGAGTGCCCTGCCGTCGATCGCGGAAATCGCGACCGTGGGAGCGCCCTCGGTCAGGCCCAGACAGTCGCCCGCGGTGCCGCGCAAGCAGGCCACGTTCGCCGAGCGTTCAAGCGTGATCACATCGGCGCCGACATGGTCCAGCACGATCGTGCCGGGAACGCGGCCGGCGCCGACGACGCGCGTGCCGGGACCGCCACCGCGGATCAGGTCATCGCCAGGGAGGCTGCGGCTCGTCTCGCCGGTGCCGGTGGCGCCGGGAACGCGCGACCGGCTCCCGCCTCCGCAGGCGGTGCGGATCTCGTCAGCGCATGACGTACTCGAGATGAGTGCCAAAGCATGCCCCCGCAGTCCGTGACAGCCGCAGCCATGCGGCGCTCGTCCATTTTGCTGGAAAATGTATCACAGTGTGGCGGCGCATCGAAGGGGTCGTCACGGATGCAATCCATTTATTTTTCATTACGCGCGCCATGCAATAGGATGCCACGCGCAGGCATGCGCACGATCCTGAAGGTGTTCATGAGCGTCACAACCTACGGTAGCTTGATGGTTAACGGACTCCTAGCGCACGGTGAAGCCAGCACAGGAGGACGCCCATGCCGCGCATCCGCGAATACCGCCGCATCGATTTCGGAACGGACATGATCGCGGAGGCCCTGCGCCTCTGCGTCGCCGAGATCGTCCGCCTCGACATGCCGGACGCGGAGCTCGATCATGTCCGCATGGCCGGGGGCGATGACGCGGAGGACGATGCCGTGGTCGTGGCGCGGTGGCGCCGTGCCGGCGGCCTGTGGCGCGACTGCACGATGGACGCGGAGGAGATCACGGCGGTGCTGATCGGTTGGTGCCGCATCCAGGGCGTGCCGCTGCCGAAGACGGCGGAGAAGGCGCTCGAGCCGTCGGCCGACGGCGTGTCGCTCATCATCCACACCAAGTGCCGGCGCGGCAGGGCCAGCCTTCACTGAGGGCACGTCGCTGGCACCGCCCCTGTCCTTGCCGCATTTGCCGTCGCGCCCGCGCCCGCGCGTCTATCTCGCGGGGCCGGAGGGGTTCCTGCCCGATGCGCTCGACGTGCTCGCGGCGAAGAAGGGCATATGCCTTCCGCTGGGGCTCGACCCTGTCGCGCCCCTGATCGATACGCCGCCGCCGCCCGCCGCCACGGCGCGCGCGCGGGCCTTCGCGATCGCCGCCGGGAACGAGGCGCTGATCCGCTCCTGCGTGGCCGTGATCGCCAACCTCTCCCCGTTCCGCGGCGCCTCGGCCGATGCGGGCACCGTCTACGAGGTCGGCTTCGCGCGGGGGCTCGGGCTGTCCCTCTACGCCTACACGACCGACCCGCGCGACTATTCCGCCCGCGTGCTCACCGACCCCGACGGCCTCGACATCGAGGATTTCGGCCTCTCCGACAACCTGATGATCGAGGGCGGGATCGCCGCCGCGGGCGGCAGCTTCGTGCGCGTCTCCGCCCCGGCGGCGGACCCGTGGCGCGATCTCGGCGCCTTCACGGCCTGCGCCCGCGCAGCGGCCGCGGCGCTCGTCGCCACAACGCACTGACCGCTTCCCGGGCTGCGCCCGCTGGCGAGACAGCCGGGACGGATCGCATTCGTTACTGGGTCGTATCGTGTCGAGCGGAACGAAGGGCGGCGGGACGGTCACCCATCCCGCCGCCGCCCTGCGCAGCAGGGACTCAGGAGAAGCTCACATCGGTGCCCAGCGAGAGGCCGGTCACCCCCATGATGATGATGCCCCCGTCGCCGGCGCCAAACGCGACGAGCGTGTCGGGTCCGAGTTCCGTGATGAAGGGCAGGAACGTGCCCCCGTTGACGAAGAGCTGGTCCTTGCCCTTCTCGAAGCCGAAGATCGTGTCGACCCCGTCCTTGTTCACGGCCGAGTAGAAGAAGTTATCCTCGCCCTGCGTGCCGGTGGCGACGTCACCGCCCAAGGCAACTGCCTTCGCGAGGTTGCCCACCAGCACGAGCTCGATGCCGTCGACGAGGTAGTCGCTCGGGTCGCCGGCCGCGATCGAGGCGGCCGTGTTGTGCCCGAGGAAGCGGATCTCATCGAACATCTTGTCCTTGTCGATGATGATGCTGCCCTCGCCCGCGTTGGTCGGGCTGAACGTGCCGGTCGGCACGAGCAGGTCGGCCGGACCGTAGAGGGAGTCGTCGACCATGACGCCGTTGTTCCACAGCTGGATCCGCGCGACCTCGCCGCCGTTCTCGCCGCAGTAGAAGAAGGACAGCGAGACCTTCACCGCCATCGCCGCGGGACCATCCCAGCTCACCCTCAGAACGTCGGTGAGCTGGTTGCCGTCGGCCCCGCCCCAGGAATTGATCTCGCCCATGCCGTTGGCAGCCGCGTTGGCCTGGTTGGTGAGGTTCGCACCACCGCCGAAGAATTCGGTGCGGTTGGCCTGGGAGATGCCGAGACCGCCAGCATCGGGAAAGAGTTCCGGCGTCGTCTGCGCGGTCGAGAGATCCGCGGGCCCGAACCACATGCCGGATGTCTGGCTGAACCCGGCGTTGAAATCGGTGCCGGGGATCGCGGCCACGTCCGCCGCGCCCGTCAGGATGCTCGATGCCGCGGCGGTCCCGATGTTCCCGCCGGTGGTGCGGAAATAGGCACCAAGCGTCACGTCGAGGCCGGCGGCAGCCGCGTCGGCGATCCAGTCGGACAACTGGGCGGTGGCGCCCTGCTCGCCATCGGAGAAGCCGAGCTTCACCGTTCCGGGACTGCCGAAGTAAAGCCGGCCGAAATCGGCGCCGAGCGTAATGGCGGCCTGCGACTGCACGCTGCCGCCGTTGAACACGTCGCCGCCCGCGCCGAGGTTGGCCGTGACAAGCTGCAGGCTGCCGGTGTTGTCGAACACCTGCGTGCCGAGCGTCGCCGCGGGGCCGGTCATGTCGCCCTGGGCCAGCGTCAGGCTGTCGCCGAACTGCGAGCCGACCATGACGAACGAGGCCTGCCAGTCGGTGATGTTGGCGCGGGCGAGGTTGGTCGACAACGTCAGGGACGCGTCGATGCCCTTGTCGCTGTGCGTGCCGATGAGTTCGCCGCGCTTCACGTTCTCGATGTCGACGACGTAGGAACCGCTGTAGCCGTTGCCCGAGCAATTCGGCTGCACCACCGTGTCGCCGAGCTTGATGCGCACGTCGACGAAGTTGCGGATGCTGATGCCCGTAAGCCCGGCCAGGTCCTCGGCGTCGACCAGCATCTCGAGGTTCTTGATGCCGTTCCAGTCGCGGTTGGCGAGGGAGACGGAAAGAACCCCACCGGAGAAGCCGCTGGTGACGACAGGGTTGGCGTTGCCATGCGCGGAGGTGAAGGCGCGCCCGTCGCTGAGGTTGCTCTCGAAGCCGGAGCCCGCCGCGGTCCCCGTGCTGATGAAGTCGAGGCTGTGGCGCGCCGTCGTCCCGTTGACCTGCTCGACATTCGCGTTCGCGTTGAACGCGCTGGAGGCGACCATGGTCGGGACGCCCTGGATGAGGCCCTGCTCGAGACCGCCAGCCGATCCGTCAGCCGGATTGCCGTTCCAGGTGTTGCGCTGGCCAGTGCCCGTCGAGGTCTGGCTGAACAGGATGTAGCTCTTGTTGGTCATGGCACTCTATCGCCTCCCCATCCTCGTGCAACGCGGCGGGATCACCCGGAACGCGTCTCTGTACATCGTAAGCAGACCATAAGCAGCGAGGCGCGACCGTGCCAGTGAGATTTCGTGATCTTTCAACGGGAAGTATCGATTTATACACGCAAAGCGCGAGGTTCTTGCTCTTTTCTATCTCAATAGTTGCAGACCCTGACAAGAAGTTCGCTCGGCAACAGAGCCATGGACAAGACTGCAAGAACCGGAACGGCGCCTTCACAGGGCCCGAGAGCACTCCAACGTGTTCCGTCCAGGACCATGGAGCGGACCCCTGACGGTGAGGACATGGGATTGCCCTCCGCCACGCACGCTGCCACATACCGCTCGCGCGCGACGGCGAGCCCGCCCGGACGCATACGATCGCACCACGATACGGGAGAAGACACAGGATGAAAACGCCCAAGTTCAAGCGGACCGTCGCCGGAACCGCTGCGGCGGCCGCGCTCGCCGTCGGCCTCGCCCTGCCGGCCGCGGCACAGCAGTCACAGGCCAACACCTTCGACGTGATCAAGGCCCGCGGGGCAATCACCTGCGGCGTCAACACGGGGCTTGCCGGCTTCGACGCCCCGGCCGGCCAGGGCGTCTGGCGCGGGCGCGAGGTCGAGCTGTGCCGCGCCGTCGCGGCCGCGATGTTCGGCGACGCCACGAAGGTCCGCTACGTCCCGACGACGGCCCAGCAGCGCTTCACGGCGCTGCAGTCGGGCGAGGTGGACATGCTCTCGCGCAACTCGACCTGGACGCTCTCGCGCGACACCTCGCTCGGCCTCGACTTCGTCGGCATCAACTTCTACGACGGCCAGGGCTTCATGGTGAAGCGCAGCCTCAACCTGAAGTCGGCCAAGGAACTCGACGGGGCCACCATCTGCGTGCAGCCCGGCACGACGACCGAACTGAACCTGGCCGACTGGTTCCGCGCCAACAACCTCCGCTTCACGCCGGTGGTAATCGAGCGCATCGAGGAGGTGAACGCCGCCTTCTTCGCCGGCCGCTGCGACGCTCTGACGACCGACGTCTCTGGCCTCGCCGCCGTCCGCTCCACCCAGGGAGCGAGGGCCGAGGAGTTCGTGATCCTGCCGGAGGTGATCTCGAAGGAGCCGCTCGGGCCCGTCGTGCGCCATGGCGACAGCCGCTGGGCCGATCTCGTGCGCTGGGCGCACAACGCCATGGTGGAGGCCGAGGAACTCGGCCTCACCTCGGCCAACATCGACCAGAACATGGCCTCGACCAACCCGTCCATCCAGCGCTTCGTCGGCGCCACGGGCGGGCTCGGGCAGATGCTCGGCGTCGACAACCGCTGGGCCTACACAATCGTCAAGCAGGTCGGGAACTACGGCGAGAGCTTCGCCCGCAACGTCATCCCCCTCGGCATCCAGCGCGGCCCGAACGAGCTCTGGACGAAGGGCGGGCTGATGTATTCGCCGCCCATGCGCTGATGTGCCGGCGCCAGCCTGGCCGTCCCGCGGAGGTTGCGCCGCGGGCCTGTGCAGGCTGGCGCGGGTTTGGGCAAACGGGCCGCCTCACGAGACGGGGCGGCCCTTTTTGTTGCCGATGGATGGCATCAATCCTGTTGAACGGGCAGCCGGGCTGGATCAGAGTGCCGAGGCAAGCCGCCGGAGCGCGGCCGGGAACGCAGCGACACGGCATCGCGGGTTCGCGCCGGGGGCACCAGGTAACGGCGGCTCCGGATCGGGCTCAGGGGAACGAGCTTTCTGCTCTGGGTATGGAGGGTTACCGATGCTCAACCTCATGCGGGCCGGCGCCTTCGCCGCCGCGTTCACGATTGGCGCGACGGGAGTGGCGATCGCGCAGCAAACCGCGACTTTCGACGCCATCCGGGCGCGCGGCGTCCTCAACTGCGGCGTCACGACCGGCGTGGCCGGGTTCTCCAACCCCGACAGCCAGGGCGTGTGGCGCGGCCTCGATGCCGATGGCTGCCGCGCTGTGGCCGCGGCGTTGTTCGGCGACGCGACGAAGGTCCGCTTCGTCGGCACGACGAGCCAGAACCGCTTCCCGGCGCTGCAATCCGGCGAGGGCGACCTGCTGGTCCGCACCACGACCTGGACGCTCGGCCGCGAGGCGAGCCTCGGCTTCCAGTTCGCCGGCATCAACTTCTATGACGGCCAGGCCTTCATGGTGAAGCGCTCGCTCGGCGTCACCTCGGCCAAGCAGCTCGACGGCGCGACGGTGTGCGTGCAGCCCGGCACGACGACGGAGCTGAACCTCGCCGACTATTTCCGCACCAACCGCATGTCGTTCCGCGCGGTGGTGATCGAGAGCGTCGAGGAGATCCGCAACGCCTTCATCTCCGGCCGCTGCGACGTCTACACCAACGACAGCTCCTCCCTCGCCTCCTTCCGCTCGACGCAGGGCGCGAACGCTGAACAATACGGGATGCTGCCCGAGATCATCTCGAAGGAGCCGCTCGGCCCCGTCGTGCGCAAGGGCGACCAGAAG
>DAISVW010000130.1:0-7007 GCA_036826695.1 Aestuariivirga sp. | reverse complement strand
GGCGCCGCCGCTGCTGTGGCTCGGCATTGTGTATCTCGGCGCGCTGCTGGCGCTTCTCCTCTACAGCTTCTATTCGATCGATGAGTTCTCGGGCTTCATCGTTCATGAATTCACGCTGTCGACCTACGCGGAATTGCTGCGGCTTTCCAACCTCGATGTGATCATCCGCTCACTGGTGATGTCGGCACTCGTCACCCTGGCCTGTGCGGTCATTGCCTTCCCGATCGCCTATTATGCGGCGCGCTATGCCAGGGGAAAATGGAAGGCGCTCTTCTATCTTCTGATCATGCTGCCGCTGTGGTCGAGCTATCTGGTCAAGGTCTATGCCTGGAAGCTGATCCTCGCCAAGGAGGGAATTGTCAGCTGGCTCGCCGAGCAAACTCATCTCACCTGGCTGCTCGACGCGGTGCTGGCCCTTCCGGTGATCGGCGGTCCGTCGCTGTCCTTCAGCTACATCGGAACCTTCCTGGTGTTCTGCTATGTCTGGCTGCCTTTCATGATCTTGCCCACCCAGGCCGCGCTGGAGCGGGTGCCATCCAACCTGCTCGAAGCCTCCGCCGATCTTGGCGCGGCGCCCGGCCAGACGTTCCGGACGGTGATCCTGCCGCTGGCGCTGCCGGGCCTCATCGCGGGCTCGATCTTCACCTTCTCGCTCACGCTCGGCGACTACATCATCCCGCAGATCGTCGGTAATTCCACCTTCTTCCTTGGTCAGGCGGTCTACACGCTGCAGGGAACGGCGGGCAATATCCCGCTCGCTGCCGCCTTTACCGTGGTGCCGATCGTCATCATGCTGATCTATCTGGCGATCGCCAGACGCATGGGGGCCTTCGATGCGCTCTGACCAGGGCATCCGGCCACCGCTGGGCTTGAGCATCGCGGCGATCGGCGGGCTCATGTTCCTGCATCTGCCGCTGCTGCTCATCTTCGTCTATGCCTTCACCACCGAGGAGAAGAGCTACGCCTTCCCACCGCCTGGCTTCACGCTCAAGTGGTTCGCCGTGGTCTGGGAGCGCCAGGACATCTGGGATGCGATCTGGCTGTCGCTCAAGGTGGCGGCGATCGCCACGCTGATCGCCCTCGTGCTGGGCACCTGTGCCGCGGCAGCCGTGTCGCGCGCCAGGTTCTTCGGGCGAGATTACATCTCGCTCTTGTTCATCCTGCCGATCGCACTTCCCGGCATCATCACCGGGATTTCGCTGCGCTCGGCCTTCAGCGTGATGGATATTCCGTTTTCCACCTGGACCATCGTGCTGGGCCACGCCACCTTCTGCATCGTCGTCGTCTACAACAATGCGCTGGCCCGCTTCCGGCGCACCGCAGGCAGCATGATCGAGGCCTCGATGGACTTGGGCGCCGACGGCTTTCAGACCTTCCGCTATGTGGTGCTGCCGCAGATTGGCTCGGCGCTGCTGGCGGGCGGCATGCTGGCCTTCGCGCTGTCCTTCGACGAGGTGATCGTCACCACCTTCACAGCCGGGCAGCAGAGCACCCTGCCGATCTGGATGCTGAACGAGCTGATCCGCCCGCGCCAGCGGCCGATCACCAATGTGGTGGCGATCTTCGTGATCGCGGTCACCTTCATTCCGATCCTCGCCGCCTACTACCTGACGCGTGAGGGCGAGCACACCGGCGGGGCCGGCAAGTAGGTCAGGCGACCGCGCCGCCTGCTACCCTGGCGAAGGTCTCGAAGAACTGGCCTGAAAGCTGGCGCGCCGTGGGCTCGATGAAGCGTTGCGCGAGACTGGCGATCTTGCCGGTCACCTGGGCGTCCACATCGTAGCTGAGCCTCGTTCCTTCCGGCACGTCGGAGAGGCGAACGTCAGCACTGCCGGTCGCACCACCCATCATGGAATTGCCAGATCCGGTGATCCGGTAGCCATTGGGCGGATCGAGATCGTAAAGAGTCACCTGGCCTTTGAAGGAGGCTTTCACCGGCCCCAGCTTGACCGTCACCCTCGCCTCCATTTCGGTGTCGGAAAGCCTGGCGACCTCATCGCAGCCCGGAATGCACTGGCGCAGCACCTCGGGGTCGTTCAGCGCCTCCCACACCTTCTGGCGCGGCATCGGAATGATCACCTCGTCGGTCAGTTTCATCTTGTCCTCCCAGCTTTCGTGAAGTTAAGCCGCCATGTCGCCACGCCGCCACTGTTCCTTCGTCGCATTGCGGAAATCCTCAAAACGCCCCGCCGCGATGGCAGCGCGGATTTCCTGCATCAGTGTCTGATAATAGGCGATATTGGCCCAGGACAGCAGCATCATGCCGAGAAGCTCGCCGGCCCGGATGAGATGGTGCAGATAGGCCCGCGAATAGGCCGAAAGCGCCGGGCACGGATGCTCCGGGTCAAGCGGCCGCGGATCATCCGCATGACGCGCGTTACGCAGATTGATCTTGCCGAAGCGGGTGAAGGCCTGGCCATGACGGCCCGAGCGGGTGGGCAGCACGCAATCGAACATGTCGACGCCGCGGGCAACCGACTCGAGAATGTCCTCCGGCGTGCCAACCCCCATCAGGTAGCGCGGCCGGTCCGGCGGGAGATAGGGAACGGTGTGTTCAATGGCTTCCAGCATCAGCTGGTGGCCTTCGCCCACGGCGAGGCCGCCGATGGCATAGCCCTCGAAGCCGATGGCCGTGAGCCCTTCCGCACTCTCGCGCCGCAGCCGCGGATTGATGCCGCCCTGCACGATGCCGAAATTGCCCCGGCCCGGCTGCCGCCCGAAGGCTTCACGGCAACGCTCCGCCCAGCGGAGCGAGAGCCGCATGGCGCGCTCGGCCTCCTTCTCGCTGTGCGGATAGGCGATGCATTCGTCGAGCTGCATCTGAATGTCGGAGCCGAGAAGCCTTTGGATTTCCATCGCCCGCTCCGGGGTCAGCTCATAGCGGCGGCCATCGATGTGAGACTGGAACACCGCGCCCTGCTCGGTGATCTTCCTGATCTTGGCCAGCGACATGACCTGGAACCCGCCGGAATCGGTGAGGATGGGCCTTTTCCAGCCGATGAAGTGATGAAGGCCGCCGAGCCTCGCCACCTGCTCCGCCCCTGGCCGCAGCATCAGATGGTAGGTATTGCCGAGGATGATGTCGGCGCCCGTACCCTCCACCTGGTCGAGATAGAGGCCCTTCACCGTGCCCACCGTGCCCACCGGCATGAAGGCCGGGGTGCGGATCTCGCCATGGAGCGTATGAACAGTTCCGAGCCGGGCCGCGCCGTCCGTCGCCCGCAAGGTGAAACCGAACTCCGTCATGACGCCGGGAATAGCAGGCTCGAGTCGCCATAGGAATAGAACCGATAGTTCCCGGCGATCGCATGGGCATAGGCCTCGCGCATCCGACCGAGGCCTGAGAAGGCCGAGACCAGCATGACCAGCGTCGATTTCGGGAGGTGAAAATTGGTGATCAGCAGATCAACCGCCCGGAACCGGTAGCCCGGCGTGATGAAGATATCCGTGGTGCCGGAAAAGGGTTCGAGGCCAGAGCTTTCGAGCAGCCGCAGCGAGGTCGTGCCAACCGCCACGATGCGCCCGCCCCGGGCGCGGGCCGCCTTGAGGCGATCGCAGGTGGCAGCCGTCACCTCGCCCCACTCCGCATGCATAGTGTGGTCCTTCGTATCTTCCGCCTTGACCGGCAGAAAGGTGCCGGCACCGACGTGAAGCGTTACAAATTCCCGTGATATTCCAGTGTCCTGAAGGCGTTTCATCAGATCTGGCGTAAAGTGCAGGCCAGCCGTTGGCGCCGCCACGGCGCCCTCCTTTTCGGCATAGACCGTCTGGTAGTCGGCCTTGTCTTTCTCGTCGGTGCCGCGCTTGCCCGCAATGTAGGGCGGCAGCGGCATTTCACCGACCTCAGCCAGCGCCGCGTCCAGCGCGGGGCCCGAGAGCGCGAAGCGCAGCGAGACCTCGCCAGCCTCGCCCTTTTCCTCGACAACGCATTCCAGGACATTGTTATTGCGATTGAAATAGATCTTGTCGCCGGCCTCCAGCTTCTTCGCCGGCTTGGCGAAGGCCTTCCAGCGCTGGCCATCGAGCCGCAGATGCAGCAGTACCTCGATTTTCGGCGTGGTTCCGCCCCGCCCTACGCGGTGGCCTCGCAAGGCCGCCGGGATCACCCGGGTATTGTTGAACACCAGCACATCCCCCGGCCTGAGCAAGCTGGGGAGATCGCGGAAGATGCGATCTTCAAACGCGTCCTGCCGGACCACCAGCAGCCTGGCGGAATCGCGCGGCGAGACCGGTCTGAGCGCGATACGGTCAGCCGGCAGCTCGAAATCGAAATCGGATACGCGCATCGGCGATGCCTGGCGGCGGCAGCCGGACCTACTTGGCGTCCGTCGCCACCTGCATCCTCGCGATGCGATCGGGCTCGCGCACCGGTTCCCCGCGCTTGATGCCGTCCACCACCTCCATGCCGTCCGTCACCTGGCCCCACACGGTGTATTGCCGGTCGAGGAAGGTGGCGTCGCCGAAGCAGATGAAGAACTGGCTGTTGGCCGAGTCCGGGCTCTGCGAGCGCGCCATGGAGCAGACGCCGCGCACATGCGGTTCGGCGGAGAACTCCTGCTTCAGGTTGGGCTTGCGCGACCCGCCCATCCCGGCGCGGCTTGGGTTGAAGTCGGCATTTGAGGTGTTGCCATACTGCACGTCGCCGCCCTGGGCCATGAAGCCTTCGATGACGCGGTGGAAGACCACGCCGTCATAGGCGCCCTCGCGCGCCAGTTCCTTGATGCGGGCAACATGATTGGGCGCCAGATCCGGACGCAGCGCGATGGTGACGCGCCCCTTGGCCTTGCCCTTGGCATCCGCCACGTCGACGTACAGGGTGTTTTCAGGCTGCGTCATGTCACTTCACCGTCACTTTCACCATCTTGTCCGGATTGGCCGGCGGCTCGCCGCGGGCAATCTTGTCGACGCAACCCATGCCTTCCCGGTCGACCTGTCCCCAGACAGTGTAATTGTTATTGAGGAACTCGCCGTCGGCAAACATGATGAAGAACTGGCTGTTGCCGGAGTCAGGGTCTTGAGAGCGCGCCATGCCGACCGTGCCGCGCTTGAAGGGCTCGGACGTGAATTCGGCCTTGATGTCAGGCTCCTGCGAGCCGCCCATGCCGGTGCCGGTCGGGTCGCCCGTTTGCGCCATGAAGCCGTCGATCACCCGGTGGAAGCCGATCCCGTCATAGAAGCCGGACTTCGCCAGCTTGGTGATCTGCTTCACGTGGTTCGGCGCCAGGTCGGGCCGCAGCGTGATGTCGAAAGAGCAGCCCATGCTGGTTTCGACGTTGATTTTCTCTGCCGCCAGAGCCGGGCTTGCGAGAAGGCCAGCGGCCAGCGCGGCCAGGGCCAGTTTCCTGATCATGCGAACTCCTGTTGTTGATTGCGCCGTTCCTGAAGGCCCGGCGGGTAAATGTCAATGCGATGCCTTGGCCAGCGCTTCCGCCATCACGGCCTGCGCCTCTTTGGGGATGAACAGCGTGATGTCGCCGCCCATCCTGGCGATCTGCTTCACCAGCGAGGAGGCGATCATGCGGGTGGCGGGCGAAGCCGCCAGGAACACCGTCTCGATGTCAGGCGCCATGGCGCCGTTCATCTGGCTCATTTGCACCTCATAATCGAAATCCGTCGCATCGCGCAGGCCGCGCACGATGAGGCCCGCCCGGTGGCGGCGCGCCGCGTCCACCGCCAGCCCGTCGAAGCTCGCCACCTCGATCACCACCCCGGTGTGGGCGGCGATCGGCCGGGTGACGGTGTCGAGCAAGCTCATCCGTGTTTCCGCCGCGATCAGCGCCTGCTTGCCGTGATGCACACCCACCCCCAGCACCAGCCGGTCGACGAAGCGCGCGGCGCGGGCGATGATGGCGAGGTGCCCGTAGGTGACCGGGTCGAAAGACCCCGGATAGAAGCCTGTCCTTGCCATGTCAGCGCCCCCTCAATGCCATCCAGATGCCGACCCCCATGAGAAAGCAGCCGCTGATGATCTCCAGCGCCCGGATGCGCGCGAGCGACAGAAACGATCCCGCCTTGACGGCCAGCAGCGCATAGGCGCCATCGCCCGCGGCGGCGGTCGCCATGAAGGTGCCGCCCAGGAGCAGGATCTGCCGCACGGGCTCGCTGCCCGGCGTGATGAAAGGCGGGATCATGGCGCCGAACAGCACCAGCATCTTGGGGTTGGACATGATCACGATGAAGCCCTGCAGGAAGAAGCTGCCATGCGGGCGCGCCCTGTCCACCGCCACGGCGAGATCGCCACTGGACCGAAACAGCTTGACGGCGAGCCAGATCAGATAGGCCGCCCCCGCATAGCGCAACACGTCGAACCACAGGCCCATCACCTGGATGGCGGCACCCAGCCCCATCGCCGCGATGGCCAGCCAGATCACGAAACCCGCCTGGGTGCCGATCACGTTCATGAGCCCGGCGCGGTGGCCATAACGAAGGCTATTGGCCACGATCACCGTGATGGTGGGGCCCGGCACCAGCGCAAGCGCGGTGGCGGCGGCGCAGAAGGCAAGATAGGAATCGAGCGTCACAGCAGCATCTCCAGGCTGGGCCATCCTAGCCACAGGCCGGCCACTACTAGCAAGCCCCCGGAGAGATAGTCGATGTATTTGAGCCTGCCGCCCGACAGGAACTGGCGCGCCTGGCCGGCCAGCACCGCCAGCAGCGCCCCGGCAATGGCACTGATCAGCACGAACACCACGGCGAGCGCGAAAATCTGCGGCCCCGCCGGGCTCCGCGGGTCGACGAAGGGCGGCAGGAAGGCGGCCAGGAACAGCAGCACCTCCGGGTTGGCCACCGCCACAATGAACCCGTCGCGGAACAATTCGCCCGTCGGGTTCTCGCCATAGGCGGCCGTCTTGCCAGCGCCGAGCAACCGGCTCACGCCCAGCCAGATGAGATAGATGGCGCCGCCGAGCCTGATCCAGTCGAACCACGCCTGCATGGTGGCGGCGATCCACGACAGGCCAAGTCCCACGACGGCCAGCAGCAGGAAGCAGCCGGTAACGTTGCCCGCC
>DAISVW010000129.1:4330-7043 GCA_036826695.1 Aestuariivirga sp. | reverse complement strand
ACGGCCGCGCCTTCGGCGGCGGGCTTGAGCTTTGGCTTGGCCGGCGTGGCAGAAGCATCGGCGCTCATGCCGGCAAGTTCCTCGTCGTCTTCCGTGTAGGCGGGTTCGAGCGGGATCTTCTTCTTGCTCCTGACGGCAGAGGTTTCGCTCTCCTCCTGCTGCGAGGGAAGGCGGGCGGACGTTGCATCGGCTTCGGCGACCTCGACCTCCGGCACCGCCTTCATGCCCTTCTTGTTGATCCGCGCGCCGACGGTCTTGCGATAATCGCGCATGATCTTTGCCATCTGGGCCTGGCTGATGGCCGGCCCCCAGTGGCGGACGCGGCCGGAATCGATGTGCACGAAGCCGGTGGGGCCGCCGCCCGACCGATAATAGCCAACCCCGCCCACCTGGCGCACCAGCGCTGAATTGCGGATCTTCACGGTCGGCACGTCGGGGAAATAGAGATCGATGGCCCGGCCGATCATGTGCTGGCTTTTCCGCGCCACGTTGCGGCCGACCTTCTTGAGAAAGGCGTTGGTCTTGGGCGAACGGTAGGCGGAGACGATGTGGATCGGCGCCCGGGATCCGAGGTCGGCGTGCAGTTCCCACATCAGGTCGATGGTTCTGGGCGAGATCGTGATGGCTTCGTTGCGCCGCCAGTCACGAAGGAAATAGTTGAGCTTTTTCATGGCAGACGGGACGTACTTCCCGTTCTTCATGTAGGTGATGGTGAGGCGTTCCTTGGTGTGCACCTGATACAGCGAAAGAGTGCGCGTCTCGCCGCCCGATTGGGCGGGAGGAACCCCCTGCAACAGGGCGCCCAGGCCAAAGGCCAGAGCGGTAATTGCGGCAGTTGCCGCCTTTTTCCAACGAATGATCAAGCTGAGGTGACCGGCCTTCCCGAAGTGCAAACCCATACTCCACACACACCGGATTCCCGGTTCCCCTGGTATCCGCTCAGACTGCCTGCCCCATCCCGGAAGAAGGCTTACACTGATACGGCGTTTCAAACAAGACTAAGGCCGCTATGTGGCGGCGGGGAGAAACGGTAAATCAGCATGCTTAACAAGCATTTAATCGTATGCAGATATCAGTTCTGCGCGACCAGCGTGGCCGAGCGCGCCGTCTCCATGGCTTTGTCCCGGCCGTAAATGTCGTTGAAGTACCGCATGTTGCCCTGGGAATCGGGCCAGGCGGTGAAGTAGCCAATATGCACGGGAAGCTTGTGTTCCAGCCTCACCGTCTCGCTTTCCGCCGTGGCGATATGGGAATCGACCTCCTCGGCGCTCCAGCCGAGCACCACGGCTGCGAACTCGCGCGGGTTCTGGACGCGCACACAGCCATGGCTGAAGGCCCGCGTTTCGTTGTCGAACAGGTCACGGTTTGGCGTGTCGTGCATGTAGATGTCATGCGAATTGGGGAACATGAACTTGATCTCGCCCAACGCGTTCTTGTCGCCCGGCGGCTGGAGGATGCCATACGGAACCGACTGGCCGAAGCCCCACCATTTCACGGACCGTGACGGCACCACTTTGCCCTGCTGGTTCACCACCTGGAAGCCGATCCGGTCGAGATAGCCGGGGTCGCGACGCAGCCTCGGCAGATACTCCTTGAGAATGATCGACTGGGGAACGCCCCAGGAGGGATTGAAAACCAGAAACTCCATCTCGTCGTGGAAGGCAGCCGTCTGGGTGTCGGGCTTGCCGACGATGACCCGCGTCGCCCACACGTCCTCGCCATGATCGATGACCTTCGCCTCGTAAGCCGGCGGGTTCACGAACACATATCTCTTGCCAAGATCACGGGGCAGCCAGCGCAGGCGCTCCATGTTGGTGCGCAGCCTGTCGATGTTGCTGGCCGAGGAATTCTCGTTCAGAGCCCTCAGAGTCTGCGGCCCCAGCAATCCGGTCACCCTGATGCGCGAGTCCTTCTGGAAACGGCGAAGCTCGTCTGACAACGGCTGATCGAACAAGGCCGCGTCCGACACCGCAGGCTGCCCGGATGCGTAGCCGCGCTCCGCGAGCCTCTGGCGCAAGGCGGGAATGCGCGGATCGCTCTTGCCGGGCCCAACGACAGGACCGGCGGCGATCGGCTCGAAAGGCGCCCCTGTTTCCTTGGCCCGGAGACCGGCGAGCGCATTTCTCATCGCCGCATAGGCCGGGTGCGTGGGATTCAGGCTCTTGAGATACTCGACTGGATAGGGCGACCAGGCGATCACCTTCAGCGCTTTCTCGGGCGCAATCCATGGCGGGTCGATGTCGTTGTAGCTCGACAGCAGGCGCGGGTCGAACTGCCCGCCAGAAGCGTCGCGGGCGTAGCGGAGCGCCGCGGCCGTGAGGTCAATGTCGAGACGCGCCATGGCGGCGGAATCGGTTTCAGGTAACGTGGACGAAAATGACTCCAGCCCGGTCGGCAGATAGTTCTGCGGATCGAGCCCTTCCTGATCGGCGGCGGCGAGCTGCGCCAGCACCGCCACGCCACGCGCGTTGAGCTTGCCATCCTCGAGCCACACCGGCTTGAAGCCCTGCGCGACATAATGCGCCAGCAGTGCGTCACGGGTGGCGGGAAGAACCCGGATCGATGAACCGTCGCCTGCCAGCGAGTCATAGATCATCGCTTCCGCCGTCCCCGCCGGGCGAGGCTCCGGCAGCGCGAGGCCGCTCAATGGCACAAGCCTCGGCGGAATATAGGTCAGATTGCCCATTCCAAAGCCGGGATCGGGTTCCGGATC
>DAISVW010000129.1:0-4320 GCA_036826695.1 Aestuariivirga sp. | reverse complement strand
GTGACAGCCGCGACGAGTTAGTTTGGCGGCTTTGGCGGCTTGGCGGCCTTGGCCGACTTCGGCGGTTTGGCCGCGCTTTCCGGAGAAAGATTCGGAAGCTTGAGCGGCCCCGCCACGCCGTTGCGCTCGGCCTGACGCATGAGCTGCCGGCGCATGACGGAGTTATTGGCCGACTTTCCCCCACACGATGCGTCGAACGCCTTGGGATTGCGTTTTCTTGCCGCTGCATCGGCGTCCGCAAAGTCGCTGATCGCAAAAGCCGCAAGGCACGCAACCACCCCCAAAACCACGCGAATCTTCATGTCGCTACCTGCGGCCCTGCCGATCTGACCAGTTTCTGGGCAGCAGATTAGCCGTTCGCTTGTTCGAGGCCAAGGTCTTTCATGCGGCGGTAGAGTGTCGAGCGGCCGATGCCCAGCTTGCGGGCCACTTCCGACATCTGACCCTGGTAGCGCGCCAGCGCCAGCCGGATCATGTCGGCCTCGACCTCCTCGAGCTTGCGGATGTGGCCCCCCTCGGTAACCGCGGGAATGCCGAAGGCGATTCCGTCCGATACCGCGGTGCCGCCCTTGCGCGGCAGGGCAGCCCCGCCGGCGATCGCCGCTTCGCCCCGCGGCAGGGCAGGCCTGGGCGCCAGCTGCGGGGCAGGCGGAATCCTGATCTCATAGCCCTCGACCAGCGAGGCGATCTGCGGGAAGTCCTCGATCTCCAGACGGTCGCCCTCGCACAGCACCATGGCGCGGAACACCGTGTTCTCGAGCTGGCGCACATTGCCGGGCCAGGCATAGGCGCGCAGCAGCTCCAGCGCCTCGGGCGCGATGCCGCGCACCTTGCGGCCTTCTTCCGCCGCGAAACGGGTGATGAAATGGTCGGCCAGCGCCGGAATATCTTCCTTGCGCTCGCGCAGCGGCGGCACCATGATCGGGAACACGTTCAGCCGGTAATAAAGATCCTCGCGGATCTGGCCGCGCTTCACCATGTCGATCATGTTGCGGTTGGTGGCCGAGATGATGCGGATGTTGACCGTCACCGGCCGGCGCGCGCCCACCGGGTCGATCTCGCCCTCCTGGATGGCGCGCAAGAGCTTCACCTGCATCTCAAGCGTCAACTCCGCCACCTCATCGAGGAACAGCGTGCCGCCATCGGCCTCCTGGAACTTGCCGGCGTGCCGCGCCGTGGCGCCAGTGAAGGCCCCCTTTTCGTGGCCGAACAGAATCGACTCGACGAGATTTTCCGGCAGCGCGCCGCAATTGACCGCCACGAATGGCTTGCCGGCGCGCTCGCTTTCGCCCTGAATGGCCCGGGCGATCATCTCCTTGCCGACGCCCGATTCGCCCTCGATCAGCACCGGGATGCCGGACTGCGCGGCGCGCCGCCCGAGGCGCAATACATTGGCCATGGCGGGCGAAGAGGCGATGAGGTCGCCGAATCTGAGGGCGCCGCCAACCTTCTTGTTCAGCCGCTTCACCTCCTCGGTCAGCGCATTGACCTTGAGCAGATTCTGGACCGAGATCCTGAGGCGTTCGGGGCTCACCGGCTTGACGACGAAATCATCGGCCCCGGCTCGCATGGCGCTGATAACGGTTTCGATCGAGCCCTGCGCGGTCTGCACGATCACCGGCAGATCGCCGCGGATGGCTTGCAGTTTTTCGAGGAATTCGAGCCCGCTGATGCCGGGCATGTTGAGATCGAGGATGACGAGTTCGATGCCGCCGCCGGATGGGCTTTTCAACACCTCGAGTCCTTTCAGGCCGCCATCGACGGGCATCGGCTCGCAGCCGAAGCGCCTGACCATTTCCTCGAGGATTCTGCGTTGCGCCGGATCGTCTTCGACAATGAGAACGCGGACAGCCATGCGACTTCAATCTTCTTTTCTTGTTGCCTCGGCCGGCGGGGCTTCCAGCGATCCGGACACCCGCCCGGGCCTCGCACGACTCGCCTCCACCCGGAAACAGGCTGACAGCGAAGGGTAAAGGCGCTGTTAATGGCGAGCCGCATTTGGACACAGCGGTAAATCCCGAGGCGTTGGTGTAAGAAGACGAGAAGCGCCACCGGCCCTGCGGGCCGCCTGGCAATCGGAGAGCATGATTTGAGTCGTTTCCGCATCGCTCTGTTCGTCATCGCCGTGCTTGGCCTGGTGCTGGGCCTCGCCGCGCCGTTCGCCGGGCTGGAAGCCTACCAATACTGGATCTGGACGGCGGCGGCGGCCGTGGTTCTGGCAACACTGCTCGCGCAGATTGTCACCTCGCTGGCCCATGGCGAAGTGGGGCTGGACATCGTGGCGGGCCTGTCGATTTCGGCCGCGCTGGCCTTCGGCGAACCGCTGGCGGCAGGCGTCGTGGCGCTGATGTATGCGGGTGGCCAGCTTCTTGAGGACTATGCCGCCAACCGGGCCCGCGCCGACATGCGGGCGCTGCTGGCCCGGGTGCCCAAGACGGCGCTCCGCTATGACGACGGCCACCTGACGGAAGTGGAAATCGACCAGATTGTGCCGGGTGACCGGCTGCTGATCCGCCAGGGCGACATCGTGCCGGTCGACGGCAATGTCTCATCCGGCAAGGCGTTGCTCGACATGGCGGCGCTGACCGGTGAATCGGTGCCGGTGCGCTGCCTCGAGGGCGATCCGGTGCAGAGCGGCGCCCGCTCGCTCGACACCGCCTTCGACATGCGCGCGGCCAGGCCCGCCTCCGAGAGCACCTATGCCGGCATCGTCCGGCTCGTTCAGGCCGCCCAGGCCGCCAAGGCGCCGATGGTGCGCCTTGCGGACCGCTTCGCGCTGGTGTTCCTCGCCGTCACCGTGGCGCTGGCCGGCGGCACCTATCTCGTCACCGGCGATCACTTGCGCATGCTGGCGGTGCTGGTGTCAGCCACACCCTGTCCGCTGATTCTGGCCGTTCCGGTGGCGATCATCGCCGGCATGGGCAAGGCGGCGCGGCGCGGCCTTCTGATGAAGGGCGGGCCGGTGCTGGAGACCATGGCCCGGGCCGCCAACCTGGTGATCGACAAGACCGGCACCATCACCCGGGGCCGCGCCGAACTCACGGGCATCCTGCCCGCCGGGTCACTGCCGGACGAAGAAATGCTGCGGCTTGCCGCCTCGCTCGAACAGGCTTCGGCGCATGTCTCGGCGGTATCGATCGTCACCGCTGCCCGCGAGCGCGACCTGAAGCTGAGCTTTCCCACCGCGGTGCGCGAGACGGCGGGCGAGGGGCTTTCGGGCGAGGTCGACGGGCACGTTGTGATCGTTGGCGGGCATGATTTCGTGGCCCGGCAGCTGGGGCGGCCGCTCGTGCGCCCCGCACATCCGCCGGGCACCTCGCTCGCCGCCGTGGCGGCCGACGGCCAGTTCACGGGCCATCTGCTGCTCGCCGATGCGGTGCGCGCCGAAACGCCCGCCGCGCTGGCTGCGCTTCGCGATGCTGGCATACGGCGCATCGTGCTCGCCTCGGGCGACCAGCAGGCGGTGGTCGACCGGGTGGGCGGGAACCTGGGCCTCAATGAGTTGAAGGGAGGCCTCAAGCCGGAAGAGAAAGTGGCCATCGTGCTCGCCGAACGGAAGTCCGGCATCACGCTGATGGTGGGCGACGGCGTCAACGATGCACCGGCGCTGGCGGCCGCCGATGTCGGCATTTCGATGGGTGCCACCGGCTCCGCGGCGGCCAGCGAATCCGCCGACGCCGTCCTGCTGGTGGATGCCCTGACGCGGCTGGCCGAGGGGCTTACCGCTGCCCGCCGGGCCCGCGCCATCGCGCTCCAGAGCGTCTACATCGGGCTGGGGCTGTCGCTCGCGGCCATGATCGCGGCGGCGCTCGGCTATCTTCCGGTGGTGGCGGGCGCGCTGGTGCAGGAGGCGATCGATGTGGCCGTCATCCTCAATGCGCTCCGGGCTCTGAGGTAGCCTGACATCGAAGGAAACATCAGCTCCGGTGCTGCGTCATGCCAGCGGACTTTCCACGGCATCGCCCAACTTCCAGACCGTCAGGTCCGGTGTGTCGTCCATGTCTGCCAATGGTATCACCCGTCTCCCCGGTCTTCACGCCACGCGAGGGGAGAGGCACACTGAGGCATGATGTGATTTTCTCAATCCTTGTGATGCCCTTTCCAGTTCCGGATGAATTCTTTTCACCGCCCTGCGCGATTGCGGCCTGTCCGCGTCCCCGCTAAAACGCCCGGAAGTATTTCCATTTGCAAGGATATGCCATGAAAACCCAGGCGCGTGTGGTGGTGATCGGCGGCGGCGTCGTCGGCTGTTCGGTGCGCTATCATCTCACCAAGGCGGGCTGGAAGGACGTGGTGCTGGGCGAGCGCGATATTCTCACC
>DAISVW010000128.1:6682-7049 GCA_036826695.1 Aestuariivirga sp. | reverse complement strand
GGGCGGCGCCGAGCTGGTCCTCGCCGAGCGCGGCGACGCGCCGCGTGTCGAGCAGCCTCGCCGCGCTCAAGGCGCAGAGGAAACCGGCGGTGAAGGTATCGCCCGCTCCCACCGTGTCCGCCACCTTCACCTTTTCGGCGGGCCGCGCCAGATGCAGCGATGGCGTGAAGGCCTCGACGCCCTTTTCGCCCCGGGTGACCAGCACCATGCCGGCGCCCAGCTTCAGCCACTTGCGGGCAGCGGCGCGGATTTCGTCCTTGCCGGTCATCCAGCGCACGTCTTCATCCGAGAGCTTGAGGATGTCGGCCATGGCGATGAGGCGATGGCGCCTCGCCAGATGAGAGCGGCGGTCCTTGCTCTGGCCGGG
>DAISVW010000128.1:0-6672 GCA_036826695.1 Aestuariivirga sp. | reverse complement strand
CTTGGCCTCGCGGGCCATCAGCGCTTCGAGCGCGCCGCCGCCCGGCTCCGGGATGAGGCTGATCGAACCGAAATGCAGCGCCTGCATCTTGCCGTCGAGCTTCGGGAGGTCGCGCCTGGTCAGCATGCGGCCCGCCGAATTGTCGTCGAAGAAGGAATAGCGCGCGTGGCCGCCGCTCAGCTTGACGAACGCGAGCGTCGAAGGCCGCGCCGCGGTCCTGGTGAACTTGAGGCTCACCTTGCTGGCCGTCAGGCCTTCGCGCAGCATGTCGCCGAAGAAATCCTCCGAGAGCCCGGTGAACAGCCCAACCGGCACGCCGAGACGGCCGAGCGCCACCGCCGTGTTGTAGACCGAGCCGCCGCAGAACGGCTGGTAGGCGTCCGCCCCGTCCGCCGTCTTGCGCGGCAGAAAATCGATCAGCGCCTCGCCGCAACACAGGATCATGCCGCCCCCTCGGAATTCTCAGTCTCGGGCCGATATTGCCGGTTTCGGCGGCGATTGCAACGCGGCGCAGCCGGTCATGCCGCATTGCAGCAAGGCGCGAAAGCCGCTAACGGGGTGGCGTTCAATTGGAATTCCGGATCCGTTTCTCATGACTTCCCGCATCATCCCCGTGGACCTGTTCGATCTCGTGGTCTTCGGGGCCACCGGCGATCTTTCACAGCGCAAGCTTCTCCCCGCCCTGTTCCACCGCGACCAGCAGGGCCAGATTCCACCGGGCTCGCGCATCATCGGCTGTTCGCGCCGGGCCCTGTCGCCAGAGGATTTCTCCGCCTTCGCCCGCAAGGCGATCGAAGACCATGTGCCAGCCGAAGACCGGCCGGCGGAGGTGATGCAGAGGTTCCTCGCGCGGCTTTCCTACGTGGCGGCGGATGCCGCGCAGGATGGCGGCTGGGCCGATCTCGAGCGGCAGCTGAGCCCCGGCGCAGACCGCGTCCGGGTGTTCTATCTCGCGGTGGGCCCCGATCTGTTCGGGCCGATCTGCGAGCGCCTCGCAGCTTGCGGACTCGTTACGCCGAAAACCCGCGTGGTGAGCGAAAAGCCGCTGGGCAAGTCCGGCGCCTCGGCGCGGGCGCTCAACGAAACCATCGGCCGGGTGTTCGCCGAACCGCAGATCTACCGCATCGACCATTACCTCGGCAAAGAGACGGTGCAGAACCTGATGGCGCTGCGCTTCGCCAATGCCCTGTTCGAACCCGTGTGGAATTCGGGCCATGTCGATCATGTGCAGATCACCGTCGCCGAAACACTTGGCGTCGAGGGCCGCGCCGGTTACTACGATACCGCAGGCGCGCTGCGCGACATGGTGCAGAACCACATCCTGCAGCTCCTCTGCCTCGTTGCCATGGAACCGCCGGTCTCCACCGATGCCGATGCGCTGCGTGACGAGAAGCTGAAAGTGCTGAAGTCCCTGAAGCCCGTGGCGGGCGATGCCGTGGCGCAATTGACCGTACGCGGACAATATCGCGCCGGCGCCGCTAATGGCGGAGCCGTCAGGGGCTATCTGGAGGAACTGGACTCTCCTGCCTCGCGCACCGAAACCTTCGTGGCGCTCAAGGCCGATATCGCCAACTGGCGGTGGAGCGGCGTTCCCTTCTATCTCCGCACCGGCAAGCGGCTGGCCAGCCGGGTGTCGGAGATCGTCGTCACCTTCAAGCCCATCCCGCATTCGGTGTTCGATGTGAGCGCCGGGCCGATTGCGCCCAACCGGCTGGTGATCCGGCTGCAGCCCGACGAGGGCGTGAAACTGTGGCTGATGATCAAGGACCCCGGCCCCGGCGGCATGCGGCTCTCGCATGTGCCGCTCGACATGAGTTTCGCCGATGCCTTCAATGTCCGGAACCCCGATGCCTATGAGCGCCTGATCATGGATGTGGTGCGCGGCAACCAGGCGCTGTTCATGCGCCGCGACGAGGTCGCAGCCGCCTGGGACTGGATCGACCCGATGCTCGAGGCCTGGAGCGCCTCGGCGGATCTGCCGAAAGCCTATACCGCCGGCACCTGGGGGCCATCGGCGGCGGTGGCGCTGATCGAGCGCGACGGCCGCACATGGTACGAGGACCAGGATCTGTGATCGCCGCGGAGCGCATGTTCGAGGACCGTCCTGCGCTGGCCTGCGCGCTGGCCCTGGACGTGGCCGGAGAACTCGCCGGGGCCGTTGCGGCACGGGGCGAAGCGGTGCTCGCGGTGTCCGGCGGATCAACGCCGAAGCTGTTCTTCACGGCGCTGTCCGGGGCGGCAATCGACTGGGCGAAGGTCAGGGTCACGCTGGTCGACGAGCGCCAGGTGCCGGAGACGAGCGAGCGTTCCAACGCCCGGCTGGTGCGCGCCCATCTGTTGCAGGGAAAGGCGGCGGCGGCGACCTTTGTTCCGCTGTACCAAAACCCCGCGGCGGCGGCGCTTCCCGGCTTCGACGTGGCGGTTCTCGGCATGGGCAATGACGGGCACACCGCCTCGTTTTTTCCCGGCGGCGACCGGCTGGCCGAAGCCCTTACCCCCCTCAACGGCGAGCGGCTGATCGAAATCGCCGCGCCGGGAGCCGGCGAACCGCGCCTCACCTTCACGCTTCCCGTGCTGGAACAGGCGCGCCGCCTCAAGCTTCATATCGAGGGGCTGGACAAGAGGCAGGTGCTTGCCCGGGCGCTGGGGCCGGGGCCCGTCGAAGAAATGCCGGTGCGCGCGCTGCTGCGCAGTTCCAAACCCATAACGCTCTATTGGTGTCCGTGAGGTGAAGCCATGGCCGTGACCGAAACCATTTCCGCCGTCACTGAAAAGATCGCGCAGCGCAGCAAGGCGGCGCGGCGGCGTTATCTCGACAAGATCGACGCCGCCATCGCCACCGCGCCGAAGCGCAAGAGCCTGGGCTGCGCCAACATCGCGCACGGCTTCGCGGCCTGCGGCGCTCATGACAAGGACGCGCTCCGCAACGGCAATGCGCCCAACCTCGCCATCGTCACCGCCTATAACGACATGCTCTCGGCGCATCAGCCGTTCGAGACCTACCCCGAGACGATCCGCGCCGCGGCCCGCGCCGCCGGCGGCACCGCCCAGGTGGCGGGCGGCGTTCCCGCCATGTGTGACGGCGTCACCCAGGGCGAGACCGGCATGGAGCTGTCGCTGTTCTCGCGCGATGTGATCGCGCTTTCAACCGCGGTTGCGCTCTCGCACCAGATGTTCGACGCCGCGGTCTATCTCGGCGTCTGCGACAAGATCGTCCCTGGACTGATCATCGGTGCACTGTCTTTTGGCCATCTGCCCGCCGTCTTCATTCCGGCGGGGCCGATGACCAGCGGGCTCGGCAATGACGAGAAGGCGAAGATCCGCCAGCTCTATGCCGAAGGCAAGATCGGGCGCGCCGAACTCCTGGACGCCGAGGCCCGCTCCTATCACGGGCCAGGCACCTGCACCTTCTATGGCACCGCCAATTCGAACCAGATGCTGATGGAGATCATGGGCCTGCATCTGCCGGGCTCGACCTTCGTCAACCCCGGCACGCCCTTGCGCGAGGCGATCACGCGGGAGTCCGCGAAGCGGGCGCTGGCCATCACGGCGCTCGGCAATGACTACCGCCCGATCGGCCGCATCTATGACGAGAAGGCGGTGGTGAACGGCGTCGTGGGCCTCCTGGCCACGGGCGGCTCCACCAATCACACCATGCATCTGATCGCCATGGCGGCGGCGGCCGGCATCGCGCTCACCTGGCAGGACCTGGCCGAACTCTCAAAGGCCGTGCCGCTGCTGACCCGCATCTATCCCAATGGCAAGGCTGACGTGAACCACTTCAACGCGGCGGGCGGCATTGGCTTCCTGATCCGTGAACTGCTGGGCGCGGGGCTCCTGCATGAGGATGTCTCGACCATCATGGGCGCCGGCCTTTCGGGCTACACGAAAGAGGCGCGCCTTGGCGAGGCCGGCGAACTTCAGTTCGCCGATGCCACCCACGCCTCGCAGGATGAATCGGTGCTGCGCGGCTGCGCGAGGCCCTTCCAGCCCACCGGCGGCCTCAATGTGCTGACCGGCAATCTCGGCCTCGCGGTGATCAAGTCCTCCTCCATTCCCGCCGACAGGCATGTGATCGAGGCGCCGGCCAAGGTGTTTCATTCGCAGGAAGAGCTGCAGGCCGCCTTCAAGGCCGGGGCGCTCAACCAGGATGTGGTGGCGGTCGTGCGTTTCCAGGGGCCGAAGGCCAATGGCATGCCGGAGCTGCACCGGCTGACGCCGCCGCTCGCGGTGCTGCAGGACAAGGGCTTCCGGGTGGCGCTGGTCACCGACGGGCGCATGTCGGGCGCTTCGGGCAAGGTTCCGGCGGCGATCCATGTGACGCCGGAGGCCGCCGAGGGCGGGCCGATCGCCAAGATACGGGATGGCGACATGATCAGGCTCGACGCCGATCAGGGCACGCTGGACGTGCTGGCCGATCTCTCCACGCGCGCGCCGGTGAAGGCCGATCTCGCCGCCAATCACAGCGGCACGGGCCGCGAACTGTTCGAGGCGTTCCGGAAAATTGCCAGCGGGGCGGACCGCGGCGCATCGATTTTTGAGGTGGTATGATGAGCGGGGACTATCAGAAGACGCTCGGCCAGGCGCTGGCGCTCGCGCCCGTGGTGCCGGTGATGGTGATCGAGCGCGTGGCGGATGCCGTGCCGCTGGCGCGTGCTCTGGTGAAGGGCGGGCTCCCGGTGCTGGAGATCACGCTGCGCACGCCTGCAGCCATGGACGCGATCCGCGCCATCATCGCCGAGGTGGAAGGCGCCATCGTCGGGTCCGGCACGGTGCTGACGCCGGAGCAGCTGCGTGACAGTCACAGGCTCGGCTGCAAATTCGCCGTCTCACCGGGGGCCACCGGCCGGCTGCTCGGCGCCGCCGAGGATTACGAGATCGACTTTCTGCCCGGCGGCGTCACCGCCTCGGAGGCCATGGCGCTGCTCGAATGGGGCTATGCGATCCAGAAATTCTTTCCCGCCGAACCGGCGGGTGGCGCGGCTTATCTTGCAGCACTCGCCTCGCCGCTGCCGCAGATCCGCTTCTGCCCGACGGGCGGGATCACGCCAGAAAAAGCGCCGGCTTACCTGAAGCTCGGCAATGTGATCACCGTCGGCGGCTCGTGGATGGCGCCGAAGAAACTGGTCGAGGCCAGGGCCTGGGCGGAGATCGAGCGGCTGGCGGCCGAAGCGGCCCGGCTCAAAGCCTGACTACGGCCTGCCGTCCTTCAGGGCGTCGACATATTTCGCAATCGCCACGGCGGTGGGCGAGAACAGCTGCCGGTAATAGAGAAGCCCGGTGATGGCCAGCGTCGCGACGATGCAATAATAAGGTCCTGCGAACAGGAACAGCGCCGCCACCGCATAGTAGTAGCCGCGAATACCGGTGTTGATGGAGCGCACCGCCTCGGTGAGCACGATCGCCGACTGCTCACCCATGATGCGCGCCATCTTCGACTCGGCGGGCGCCGCCTGGAGCCCGCCCATCATGGCAAACGTATAGGCCATCTTGCGCAGCGCATAGGTGAAGGCGAAGAAGCAAAGCGCCAGAATCAGGGTGAGCAGCGAGAAGTAGAGCGTGAAGAGTTCCAGCGACATGGTCTGGTCGACGAACTTCAGACCGCGGCTCAGAAGATAGACATTGCTCACATTGGCCAGCGCGCCGACCAGACCCGCCAGCACCAGAAGCGTGCCGGACCCGAAGAACGAGATCGAGTTAGAGATATGGCCCAGAAGAATGGCGTCGACCACCCGGTGCTCGAGGTCGATGCCCTGGTGCATCTCAAGCCAGCGCAGGCGCACCACATGCAGCTGCGAGTTGAGCGAGCCGCGACCGATGAGTCTGAGGACCGGCGTGTAGAAGCCCCACAGGCCGAAGATCAGCGCCACCGCGACCGCATGCGGCCAGCTGAAATCGGGCGGCAGATAGGACGGCAGCAGGGTCATTGGGCCTTGTGCATTTCCTTGATCTCGGCGGTGCGGATGCCGGGAGAGCGCTCCAGCGTGTAGTTGAGGCTGAACGGCGACTGGGCCATGAACACCGGGTCGCCGTCAAGATCATGGGCGATCGAGAAGCGGTTGGCGGCGATGAAATCATCGAGCTTCCTGCGGTCGTCGCTGCTGATCCAGCGCATCACCTCGTAGCGCGCCGGCTCGAAGCTGACGGGCACGCCATATTCATTCTCCAGCCGGTCGGCCAGCACGTCGAGCTGCAGGGCGCCGACGACGCCGACGATGGCCGGCGAACCATCGACGGGAATGAAGAGCTGCACCACGCCTTCCTCAGCCAGCTGCTGCAGCGCCTCGCGCAGTTTCTTGGCCTTCATCGGATCGCCCAGTTTCACGCGCCTCAGGATTTCCGGCGCGAAGCTGGGAACCCCGGTGAACACGATGTCCTCGCCCTCGGTCAGCGTGTCGCCGATGCGCAGCAGGCCGTGGTTGGGAATGCCCACCACGTCGCCGGCATAGGCCTCATCGGCGATCGAGCGGTCCTGCGCAAAGAAGAATTGCGGGGCGTTGAGCGCCACCGTCTTGCCGGTGCGGACGAGCTTCACCTTCATGCCGCGCGTGAGCTTGCCGGAAGCGAGCCGCATGAAGGCGATGCGGTCGCGGTGGTTGGGGTCCATGTTGGACTGGAACTTGAACACGATGCCGGTCATCTTCGGTTCCGTGGCATGAACGAGACGCGAGG
>DAISVW010000127.1:0-7074 GCA_036826695.1 Aestuariivirga sp. | reverse complement strand
CGGCCGCCCGGCGGTGATCGAGACCCTGCTCAAGCGCTATGGCCTGAGCGGCCGGCCGGGTCAGGATTTCGAGATCATCAACCCCGCTGATGACCCGCGCTACCGTGACTATGTTGCTAGCTATGTCGAGATCGCCGGCCGCCGGGGTGTCACACCCGATGCGGCGCGCACGCTGGTCAGAACCTCGACCACGGTGATCGCCGCGCTTGCCTTGCGGCGCGGCGAGGCGGACGCCATGATCTGCGGGCTGGAAGGACGGTGCAGGGGCAAGCTGCGGCACATCCGCGACATCGTGGGCCTGGCGCCGGGCGTGCGCGAGCTGGCGGCGATGAGCCTGATGATCACCCAGCGCGGCATCCTGTTTCTCGCCGACACCCATGTGCAGGCCGACCCTTCGGCGGAGGCCATCGCCGATACCGTGCTGCTGTGCGCCCGCCATGTGGCGCGCTTCGGCATCACGCCAAAGGTGGCGCTGGTGGCGCATTCCGATTTCGGCGATTTCAACACGCCCGATACGCTGAAGATGCGCGACGCGCTGGCCTCGGTCCGCGCGCGTGCCCCGGAGATCGAGATCGACGGCGAGATGCAGGCCGATACCGCGCTGATCGAAGCGGTGCGCCAGCGCAAGCTGCCGTCCTCGACGCTCAAGGGCGAGGCCAATCTGCTGATCATGCCTGATCTTTCCTCCGCCAATGCCGCCTACCAGATGATCAAGGTATTCGGGGACGCGCTGCCGGTGGGCCCCATTCTGCTCGGCGCGGCGCTGCCCGCCCATATTCTCACCGGTTCGGTCACCTCACGCGGCGTCGTCAACATGACGGCGATTGCCGTTGCCGAGGCAGCGACAGCCTCCCGGGCCTGATGATCTGACGGCATGACCGAGCGCACCCATCTCATCGGCGTCGACACCGGCGGCACCTATACGGACGCCGCAGTGATCGAGGCCAGAGGCCACCGCGTGGTGGCTTCGGCGAAATCGATCACAACGAAGGGCGACCTGGCGATCGGCGTCTCCGGGGCGATCCGCGCCGCGGTGGCGAAGCTGCCCGAGGGGCTGAACCCCGGACACATCGGATTGGTTTCGGTGTCAACGACACTCGCCACCAATGCGGTGGTCGAAGGCCACGGCAGCGCGGTGGGCGTGATCCTGATCGGCTTCGACCAGGCGATGGCCGAGCGCACCGGCATCGCCAAGGCGTTTCCCGGCATGCCGATTGCGATGATCGGCGGTGGCCATGACCATAACGGCGAGGAACTGCGCGCCCTCGATACCGCGGCGCTTGGGGCGGCGGGCGCCGCCATGCCGGTCGATGCCTTCGCCATCGCTTCGGCCTTCGCGGTGAGGAACCCCGCGCATGAGCGCCGCGCCCGCGACATGATCGCCTCCGCGACGGGAAAGCCGGCAACGCTTTCGACCGAACTGACCTCGGCGCTTGACGCCCCGCGCCGGGCCCTCACCGCCGTGCTGAATGCGCGGCTGATCTCGCGCATCTCGACGCTGAGCGCCGCGGGGCGGCGCTCCATGGCGGAGCGCGGCATTGACTGTCCGCTGATGAGCGTCAAGGGCGACGGCACGCTGGCGCTGGCCGACCAGGTTGCGCTGCGGCCCATCGAGACCGTGCTCTCGGGCCCGGCGGCGAGCCTGGTCGGCGCGTCCTGGCTGTGCGGCCGCAGCGACTTCATCATGTCCGACATGGGCGGCACCACCACGGACCTCGGCGTCCTCGAGGCGGGCCGCCCGCGGGTGGCGGAGCAGGGGGCGGAGGGCGGCGGCTGGCGCACCAGGGTGAAGGCGATCGACGTGCGCACCGTGGGGCTGGGCGGCGACAGCGAGATTGCGATCGGGCTCAATGGCGCCATCAGCGTCGGGCCGCAGCGGGTGGCGCCGGTTTCGCTGTTGGCGTCGCGTTATCCGGACGTCATCGCCATGCTGGAGGCGGACCTCGCTGACAATGAAGGCGGTTCGCTGCATGGCCGCTTCGTGCTGAGGCCGTTCGGCGCCACCGGACCTGCCGCCGCCGAACTGAGCCCGCGCGAGGCGGAGATCCTGGCTTTGGTCGACGAGCGGCCGACGCCGATCCGCAAGGTGGCGGTCTCGGCGGCGGCCCAGCGGGCGATCGCCGCGCTGAAGCGCAAGGGCCTCGTCCAGACCGGCGGCTTCACGCCCTCGGACGCCGCGCATGTGCTGGGGCTGCAGGACAACTGGCCGGGCCCCGCCGCCGCGCTTGCCGCCCGGCTGATGGTGCGCTTCCGCGACATGAAGGCGGGCGACGCGGCGCGCGCCGAGGCCTTCTGCCGCGAGGTGTGGTCGGAGACGGTCAGGCTCACGGCACGCGTGATCCTGGAGACGGCCTTCGGCAGGAATTTTGGCGAGCATGAGCTGGTCGCCGCCGTATGCTCCGGCCGTGGCGCGGTGGGGCTGGCCAGGGTGGCGCTGTCGCCCGCCGTGCCGGTGGTAGCGGTAGGAGGCCCGGTGCGGGTCTATTACGGCGAGGTGGCGCGGCGGCTATCCTGCGAGATGGTGTTCCCGCCATTCTTCGACGTCGCCAATGCGGTGGGGGCGGCAACCGGGGTTGTTGCCAAGGCGGTGACGGTGTCCGTCGAAGGCGACGGCAGCGGCCTGTTCCGCGTGATGGGCCCGGCGGGCAGCAGCGTGTTCACCTCCGGCAAGCTGGCACTCGCCGAAGCCGAAGCCCAGGCCCGGGCGGCGGCACTGGCCGCGGCGCGCAACGCGGGCGCGCATGATCCACAGATCGACGTCAGCATCACGCAGAGCCGGCTTCCCGACGCGGTCGACGAGAACGGCCTGCTCGAAGCCATCATCCGCGCCGAAGCGATCGGGCGGCCGGAGACGGGCGCCTGACGCGCCGCACCGATGCGACGGCCATCAAGGATCGGCAATCAATCGGATTAGGGCAAGGAGTTCCAGAACTCAGGAAGGACCCTGCGCCCGGCAGGGCTTGTTCTGCTTCCTGATCGCCGTGCAGGCTGCCGCAGCCGAATTCTCGTCAACGCCCGTGAAGCGGGCCCGGAACGTGATCTTGCCGCTCTTCTCGATCATCACGGTCTGCGCCGTCTTGCCGGTCAGCACGTCCGGCGTGTGCTTGCGCATCAGTTGCAGCATGGCCTGCGCATCGTTCTTCGACGGGTAATCGCCCAGCACGATGATCCACGCGGCTTCCGGCGCCGGCGTGATCGAAGCGACCTGGGCCTGATCGGCCAGCTGCTGTTCGGGTGTCTTCACCTCGAACGGCGCGTCGGCGGGCTGCGGAACGGTCTCGACCTGTTCGCCTGGCTGCGCGGGTTGCGGCGCGGCCGGAGCGACCGCCGCCGCCGCGGCGAGTTCGCTGATGCCGCCTCCGGTGTCACCCTGCTCGAGGGGAGTCTCAGGCTGTGCGGAAGAGGGACCTACCTCGTCCTTGGTCGGCGATTTCCGGCGCTTGGCCGGCGCGGCCTTTTGCGCTGTCTCGACGGCGGCTGCGCCTTTCGATGAGCCGGCGATGGCGGCGATGGACTTGCCGCTCCTGGCATCATCGAAATACTGGCTCAGCATGTTCTTCATGTAGGCATCGCGCGAGGCGCCCGTGCGCCCGCCCATCACCACGCCCACCAGCCGCTTGTTACCACGCCTGACCGACGATACCAGATTGAAACCGGACGCATTGATATAGCCGGTCTTGATGCCGTCGGTTCCCTCATAGGTGCCGAGCAGCTTGTTGTGGCCCTTGATGGTGCGGCCCTGGAAGACAAAGCTGCGGGTGCGGAAATAGGGGTAGTATTGCGGGTAGTCCCGCATCAGGCGCAGACCGAGCGTTGCCATGTCGCGCGCCGTGGTCACCTGGTTTGGATTCGGAAGACCGGATGCGTTGGCGAAAGTGGTTCTTGACATGCCCATCGCTCTCGCTGTCCTGGTCATGCGCTGGGCGAAGGCCTTTTCCGTGCCGCCGATCCTTTCGGCAACGGCGGCGGCGACGTCGTTCGCTGACTTTACCACCAGGGCCGTGATGGCGGTCTCCACGGTGATCTTGCGCCCTGCCTTGACCCCCAGTTTCGACGGCGCCATGCCGGTCGCCCTGGCGGAGACGGTGATCGGGGATTTGAGGGTCAGACGGCCCGCTTTCAGCTCTTCGAACAGAATATAGAGGGTCATCATCTTGGTGAGCGAAGCCGGATGCCGGATGCTGTCGGCATTCTCCGCATGAAGAATCTTGCCGGTCCGGGCGTCCACGGTGAGCTCCTCGAACTTCGGGTCCGCCGCCGCGCCCCGCGCCGGAACACCAGCCGCGTTCTCCGCAAGACAGATGACCGAAAGAAATCGCCACAGGCCTGTCCGGCCGGCGGACCTCTGCCTTACGGAATTCGGCAAACCCATCATCACTCCATTCGACCTGATGGCACCATGCGACGCAGGTGCAATACCATAACTGCCGTGATCCAGCCAACCCGCCCCCAGAACAGGCGCGGCGGGGACCGCGGTTCTTCGTGAGACCTAGCGGATGGCCAGTTACGGATGGGTAAAGCGGCCGGAGCACAAGCGCAAATTACAAAAATGGTGCGACGCAAAATAATTGTTGACATTCATGTTGCAGTGCACCTATAAGATGGCATCAGTTCAATTGGAGATTCCACCATGATGAAGTCCTATGACGAGTTCCAGTCCTTCGGCAAAGATGGTTTCGAGGCCTATGTCGCGTCTTCGAACGCGCTGACCAAGGGTTTCCAGGCCATGGCGCAGGAAGCGGCTGATTTCTCGCGCAAGTCGCTCGAGAAGGGCACCTCGGCTTTCGAAAAGCTGTCGGCGGCCAAGTCCTTCGACAAGGCGATCGAGGCCCAGCAGGCTTTCGCCAAGGAGAGCTATGAGGCGGCTGTCGCGCAGATGAGCAAGATGAACGAGCTTTATCTCGCCACCGCCAAGGAAGCCTTCAAGCCGTTCGAGGCGTCGTTCGCCGCGTTTGGCGTCAAGGCTCCGAAGTAAGTTCCGGTCCTCCCAGACCTGAAAACTGAGCCCACAGGCCGCTCCGGCTTGTGGGCTTTGTTCATTTGAGCTCGATCACCACCGGCACATGGTCGGAGGGCTGATCACCGGCCCTCACATCGCGGTCGATCCGGGCAGCCTTCAGCAGGTCGGTGGCCTGCGGCGACAGCAGCATGTGATCGATCCTGAAGCCGTGGTTGCGCCTGAAGGCGCCCGCCTGATAGTCCCAGAAGGTGTAGAGATCGGGTTTTTCGCCGTGCACGTCGCGAATGGCATCCGAAAACCCGAGATTGAGCAGGGTACGGAATTTCGCCCGCGCTTCGGCTGAAAACAGCGCATCGCCGGCCCACGGCGGCGGGTTCTTCGCGTCGAGCGCTGATGGAATCACGATGTAGTCGCCCGCCAGCACCAGAGGCTCTTCCAGCTTCAGGAGTTCCCTGGCATGGGCGTGGAGACGGTCCATCCAGCGGAGCTTGTAGGTGAACTTCTCGGTGCCCAGCGGGTTGCCATTCGGCAGATAGATCGAGGCCACCCGGACGACGCCTGATTTCCGCGGAAACACCGCCTCCAGGTAGCGCGCCTGGCTGTCGCCGTGATCGCCGGGAAGCCCGCGCCGCACATCCTCCGGCATGGCGCGCGAGAGAATTGCCACGCCATTGTAGGTCTTCTGGCCGTGGACGAGGCAATGATAGCCGAGGTCCTCGAAGGCCTGGGCCGGGAAGGCCTTGTCCTCGCATTTCAGTTCCTGGAGGCAGGCGATATCGGGCTTCGCCTCGCTGAACCAGGACAGCGCGTTGTCGAGCCGGGCCTTGATGGAATTGACGTTCCTGGTGGCGATCTTCATGGCCGCCATGATGTGCGCGCCGTGCAAGGGCTGTCAAATCGAGAAACTGGTTCCGCAGCCGCAGGAGGAGGTGGCGTTCGGGTTGCGGATGCGGAAGGACTGCCCCATCAGATCGTCGACGAAATCGATCTGGGCCCCTTCGAGAAAGCCCTGGCTCACCGGGTCGATCACCGCTTTCACGCCGTCCCGCTCGATCACCAGATCATCGGCCGCGGGGGCCTCGGCAAGCTGGAACTCATACTGGAAGCCGGAGCAGCCGCCGCCATTGACGGCGCTCCGCAGGGCGTGTTTCCCCGGCTCGTTCGCCAGGATGTGGCCGATGCGCGCCGCGGCCCGTTCGGTGAGGGTGATGGAACCGGTCATGATGGTGTATGTTGGAGCGATTGCGCGGCTTGTCAACGGATTCTGCCATGAAGCGGTTCACCGCCCCATTTTCGTCTCTCCCCGAGGAGACGCGCGGCCGCGTCTTTGCGGAGCCGGGCGGCGACTACCGGTCCGCCTTTGCGCGTGACCGTGACCGGATCATCCACAGCCAGGCGTTCCGCCGCCTCAAGCACAAGACGCAGGTTTTCGTCTATCACGAAGGTGACCACTACCGGACAAGGCTCACCCACACCATCGAGGTGGCACAGGTGGCGCGCTCGATCGCCCGCGCGCTGGGGCTGGACGAGGATCTGGCGGAGGCCCTGGCGCTTGGCCATGATCTTGGCCACACGCCTTTCGGGCACGCGGGCGAGCGCGAGCTCGACTCGCTGATGCGGCCGTTCGGCGGCTTTGACCACAACGCCCAGTCGCTGCGCATCCTCACGAGGCTCGAGCGCCGCTATGCCGGTTTCGACGGGCTGAACCTCACCTGGGAGACGCTGGAAGGTCTCGTCAAGCACAATGGGCCGCTGATCACCGCCGAGGGCGACCCCGTTGGCCGCTACCGCGAGCGCGGGCTTCCCGAGGCGATCATCGACTATGTGGCGGTTCATGACCTCGAGCTTTATTCCTTCGCATCGGCGGAAGCCCAGGTGGCGGCGATTTCCGACGACATCGCCTACAATGCCCATGACATCGACGACGGGCTGCGGGCGGGCCTTTTCAACCTCATCGATCTGGGCGATGTGCCATTGGCCGGCGAGGCGCTGTCGAAGGTGCTGAAGCTCTATCCCGATCTCGATCAGGACCGCATCGTGCACGAAACCGTGCGCCGGGTGATGTCGGCGATGGTGACGGACGTCATTGCCGAAACCCGCAGGAGGGCGGAGCG
>DAISVW010000126.1:0-7084 GCA_036826695.1 Aestuariivirga sp. | reverse complement strand
TGGCGCCGCAAGGCTGGGCGGTTACGGCCACCAGCCGTTCAGCCGCCGGCGTGGCAGCGATCGAGGCGCAGGGCTATCGGGGCTTCCGTTTCGATGGCACCGCGCCCCTGCCACTTACCGCCTTCGACGGCGTCTCCCATGTGGTGATCTCCGCACCGCCGGATCATGACGGCGACCCGCTGCTGCGCCTCCACTCACAAGATTTCGCGGCGCGCGCCGCGCAGTTCCGCTGGGTCGCCTATCTCTCGACGACCGGCGTCTATGGTGATCATGGCGGCGGCATCGTCTCCGAAGAGACGCCGCTCACCCCCAACACCTCCCGCGGCCACAACCGTGTTCTCGCTGAAACCCAGTGGCTCGATCTGTGGCGCAGCAGCCGACTTCCGGTGCATGTGTTCAGGCTCGCAGGCATTTATGGACCCGGCCGCAATCAGCTGCTCTCGCTCAAGGATGGCAGCGCCAAACGCGTGATCAAGCAAGGCCAGATCTTCAGCCGCATCCATGTCGAGGATATCGCCACGGTACTGGAAGCCTCGATCGCCCGCCCGCATCCAGGGCGCGCCTATAATGTCTGTGACGACGAGCCGTGCCCGCCGCAGGATGTGGTGGAGTTCGGCGCCAGGCTTCTCGGACTTCCGGTGCCGCCGGCCATCCCCTTCGAGACGGCGGAGCTCTCGCCGATGGCGCGCAGCTTCTATGCCGACTCGAAGCGGGTCTCAAACGCCCGCATCAAGAGCGAGCTTGGCGTGAGCCTGCGCTACCCGAGCTACCGCGAGGGCCTCACGACCCTGGCCGCAAACCTCACGCCGTAAGCCCGTCCGCGCGTTCGGCGAGCCGCAGGACCGTCTCGCGCAGCAGCGCCAGGTTTCCTGGCGTCGAGAGACGGTGGTCGCCGTCCTTGACCAGCGTCAGCGTGACATCAGCGCCGCGCAACGCTTCGAACACTTTCATCGCATGGGCGGGCGGCACATCGGGATCATTGTCACCCTGCAGGATGCGCACCGGGCAATCGATAACGAGACCTTGTGGCAGCAAGAGATGCGCCGCGCCATCGGCGATCAGCCGCTGGGTGATGGCATAGGGCTCGCCATAGAGGGAAGGCCGCATCCATACACCCTTGTCGCGAAGCGCGGCACGGACCTGTTCCGGAAACTGGTCCCACATCAGATCGGCCGTCATGTCGGCGGCGGGCGCGATCAGCACCAGCCCGGCGATGCGGCGCGCTGCCTGCGGGTTGATGTGGCGAAGGCGGCGGCAGAGCAGCAGCGCCAGCCAGCCGCCCATGCTCGCCCCCACCACGATCTGCAGGCCATGGGCATGGGTGAGGAACATATGGCAGCTTTGCGCCAGCCAATCGGAGATCGTACCGTCCATGAACTGGCCCTCCGACGCGCCATGACCGGAATAGTCGAACCGCAGGCAGGGTCGGCCAGTCTCGCGCGCCAGCGCCGCCAGCGCCTCCGCCTTGGATCCCGTCATGTCGGACTTGAAGCCGCCCAGCCAGACCATGCCGCAGCGGCCGGGATTGCCTTCCCCATCAATGCGATAGGCGATGGTCGGCTGACCCGACGGATTTTCGAACTTGATATCGGTCATGGCGGGGTCATATCAGTGCTGAGTGACGTTGCAAGTGCCGGACAGGCAGAGGCCGGCGCGGAAAAGCCCTGGAGCAGATGAACATACAGTCCCCGCCCGGCCAGCCCCCGATCGAGAGCGTGCTGGGCCTTGATACCCGCAGCCGCCGCAGCCGCTGGGGCAGGCGCCTGTTGTGGCTGCTCGTTGCCGCTGCCCTGGCGGCCGGAGCCGCCTGGTGGCTGCTCAACCGCCAGACGTCGGCGGCGCTCATCAGCTATGACACAGCACCTGCCACGGTGAAGACGCTGCAGGTCAAGGTGCAGGCCACCGGCAATATCCAGCCGACCACCCAGGTCGACGTATCGAGCGAGCGTTCCGGCGTGATCCGGTCGGTGAACGTGAAGGCCAACAGCCTCGTGAAGCGCGGCGACGTGCTGGCCCAGCTCGACACCGAGAGGCTCGAGGCGGAACTGGCGCGCGGCAAGGCGGCGCTTGCCGCCACGGAGGCCCGGCTCGAGGACGCCAAGGCGACGCTGGTCGAGAAGCAGACCGCCTTCAAGCGCGCCGAGCGCCTGAGCAAGCAGGGCATTTCCTCCACCGCCGATCTCGATACCGCGCGCGCCGCCCAGTCACGGGCCGAGGCGGGGGTGGTCGCCGCCAAGGCCGACATCGAAGTGGCCAAGGCTGAACTCACCATGCAGGAAACCGACATCACCAAGACGCGCATTCTCTCGCCGGTCGACGGCATCGTGCTGAAGCGCGACGCCGAGCCGGGCCAGACGGTCGCCTCGTCGCTGCAGGCCCCGGTGCTGTTCACGCTCGCCGAGGACCTTGCCCGGATGCAGCTCGAAGCCGACATCGACGAGGCGGATATCGGCGAGGTGAAACCGGGACAGAGCGCGACCTTCACCGTCGACGCCTATCCGGGCAAGAGCTTTCCGGCGCTGATCGACACCATCGAGTATTCGCCGGAGGTGACCGACAATGTCGTCACCTACAAGGCGATCCTTACCGTCGACAACAGCGAGTTGCTGCTCCGCCCCGGCATGACCGCCACCGCGCAGATTCTTGTGAATGAAGTGAGGGACACCCTCACTATACCCAATGCGGCGCTCCGCTATGCGCCGCCGCGCCAGAATGCCGCCCAAGGTTTCAGTGTCACCAGCCTGTTCATCCCGCGCATGCCGCGAACCGAAAAGTCTGCGGCCCCCTCCGCCGATGGCGCGCGCACCGTCCACGTGCTGAGAGGCGGCAAGCCGGAGCCGGTGAAGGTGCGGGCCGGGGTCTCGGACGGCAGGGACACGCAAATCCTGTCAGGCGAGATCAAGGCGGGAGACGAGGTGATCCTGTCCTCGAAGGCCGGCGGTCCGTGAGTGGCACAGCCGATCTCGTGTCGTTCCACAATGTCACCCGCAGCTATGGCATGGGCGGCGGCATGGTGCGGGCGCTCGCAGGCGTCGATCTGAACATCCGCCAGGGCGAATTCATCGCCATCACCGGGCCTTCGGGCTCCGGCAAGTCGACCGCCATGAACATCATCGGCTGCCTCGACCGGCCGACCAGCGGCAGTTTCAGGTTTCTCGGCGTCGAGGTGGGCGGACTCACCCGCGACCAGCGGGCGCTGCTGCGGCGCAATTACATCGGCTTCGTGTTCCAGGGCTTCAATCTGCTGAACCGCACCACGGCGATCGAGAACGTTGAACTGCCGCTCATCTACCGCGGCATGGCGCGGCACGAGCGGCGCGAACGCTCGGCAAACGCGCTCGCCCTCGTCGGGCTCGCCGGGCGCGCACACCACACGCCGGGCGAGCTCTCGGGCGGCCAGCAGCAGCGCGTGGCGATTGCCCGCGCCATCGTCACAGATCCGCTGCTGCTGCTCGCCGACGAACCCACCGGCAATCTCGACTCGCAGCGCAGCCACGAAATCATGGAGCTTCTGTCAGGGCTCAACGCCGGGCGTGGCATCACCGTGGTGATGGTCACCCATGAGCCGGACATGGCCGCCTACGCCCGCCGCATGATCCATTTCGTCGATGGCCGCATCGCCAGCGACGGGGTGAGGGTTGCCGCCTGATGCTGTGGGAAACGGTGAAGCTCGCCCTGTCATCGATCCGCCGCAACGTGTTGCGCTCGGTACTGACCCTGCTTGGCATCGTGATCGGCGTGGCTGCGGTCATCGCCATGGTCACGCTGGGTTCCGGCGCTTCCGACAAGGTGCGCGAGAATCTCGCCAAGCTCGGCAGCAACATGCTGATCGCCAGGCCGGGCCAGAGCACCTTCGGCCCCGGCGGCGCCAGTGACAGCCGCGCCTTCGACGAGCGTGACGTGACCGCGCTCAAGAACAACCTCACCGGGGTGCGCGGCGTGGCGCCGACCGCGCAGAAACAGGTGAAGGTGGTGTTCGGCGCATTCAACTACGACGCCACCGTGACCGGCACCACCACCGACTGGGTCACGGTGCAGGACTGGACCATCGAGGACGGGCGGCCCTTCAGCGAGGGCGAGGTACGCTCCGGCACATCGGTATGCCTCGTCGGCTCGACCATCGTGCGCGAACTGTTCGGCGCCCAGGATCCGATCGGCGAACGGCTGCGGCTCGGCAACTTCTCCTGCGAGGTGATCGGACGGCTGGGTTCCAAGGGCCAGTCGGCCTTCGGCAGCGATCAGGATGCGATCGTCGTGGTGCCGCTGCGCACCTATCACCGTCGGATCGCCGGCAACAACCGGATCAACACCATTTCGATTTCGGTGAAGGACGCCGCCGACATGGCCCGCGTGCAGCGTGACGCGCAAGACGTGCTGCGCGAGCGCCGCCGCATCGCGCCGGGCGAGGACGATGACTTCACCATCCGCGACATGACGCAGATCGCCGCCACCATGGCCTCGACCACAACCATCCTGACGAGTCTCCTGGGCGCGGTGGCCGCCGTGTCGCTGCTGGTGGGCGGCATCGGCATCATGAACATCATGCTGGTGTCGGTGACCGAGCGTACCCGCGAGATCGGCATCAGGCTGGCGATCGGCGCGCTGGAACGTCAGGTGCTGACCCAGTTCCTGGTCGAAGCGGTGGTGCTGGCGCTGTTCGGCGGCGCCATCGGCATCCTGCTGGGCCTCGCAATCGCGGCGGGCGGTGCCGGCCTGATGGATGTGCCGTTCATTGCCGACCCGCAGGTCGTGGCGCTGGCCTTCGCCGTCTCGGCGCTGATCGGCGTGTTGTTCGGGTATTTCCCGGCCCGCCGGGCGGCGGGCCCCGACCCCACCGAGGCGCTGCGCCGTGAATGATCAGCCGCGCTGCAAAGCCTCGAGGAACTCCACTGTCGGATAGGAATCGGCGGGCCAGCCCATCCTGATCTGTTCCTGCTTCACAGCCTGGCGGGTGGCGCGGCCGAGCTTGCCGTCCACTTCGCCCACGTCCAAACCCTTCGCGGCAAGGATCTTCTGCAATTCGATGATTTGCTCGAAGGACAGCGCATTGACCGCGCCGCGGCCGGGATCGATCTTGTCGGCACCGGCGATGCGGGTGGAGAGATAGGCGGCGGTCAGCGAATAGACGAGCGACTCGTTCCACAGGAGATATGCGTCAGTGAAATTCTGATAGGCGAGGAAGGCGGGCCCGTTCTTGCCCATGGGCAGCAGCAGCGAGGCCGGGAACTTGTCAGACTTCAGCTTGCCATGCGCGCCCTTGACACCCCATTTCACCCATTGGCTGCGCGGATGCTGGATGGCGATGTCCGCCTGGTCCCAGGGCAGGTCCTTGGGAACCGTCACTTCCTCGATATAGGGCTGGTTGGCCTGCCAGCCGTGCTTCACCAGCAGGGCGGCGGAAGAGGCCATGGCGTCCGGAATCGACTTGATCAGGTTGCGGTGTCCGTCGCCGTCGAAATCGACGGCGTTCTCGAAGTACTCCTTGGGCAGGAACTGGGTGAGGCCGATCTCGCCCGCCCAGGCGCCATGCATGTCGTCGCGGTCGAGGTCGCCGTTGTCATAGAGTTTCAGCGCGCCCAGAAGCTGCTCGCGGAAGCGCTCGGGCCGGCGGCAGTCCCAGGCCAGGGTGGCGAGCGAGGGAACGGTCGGGAAGTCGCCGAGGTTCTTGCCGAAATCGGTCTCGAAGGCCCAGAAGGCCACAAGCACCTCGCCCGGCACGCCGTAACGCTGCTCGATGGCGTCGAACAGCTTCTTGTTGCGCTTGATGATTGCCCGGCCTTCCTTGATCCGGTAGTCGGAGACCATGCGTTCCTGGAACTTCAGGAAGCTCAGCGAGAACACGCTCTGCGAGCGGTCCTTCTTGATGATCACCGGCTGGTACTCGACGCCGTCGAGCAGCGACAGGCCGCGCTCGCTGATCCCCGCCGCGGCGGCTTCCGCGCGGAACTCCTTGAGGAAACCCTGAAAACCCTTGGCCGAATTGCCGCAGGTCGCGGCCCCGGCGCTGCCCGCCACTCCGAGAAAAGCCACGAGGCTTCCTGCCGCAATCATCACTTTCCGCATCCATCCGTCTCCTGATTCGATCACATGATGTGAATCATGTTCGCTTGCCACGACCCGGGCAAGCCCTAACCGTTGCTCCGGCAAGACGCCGGACCGACCAGAGGTAGGATGCGGTTCGGGCAAATTGATGGCCGGGCCGACGGCCCGCGGCAGGCCCGATTAGCCCGCTGTGATCAGTTGGTCAGGTAGACGTTCTTCTTTGCGCCGCAGCCGTGCCCTGAACTGACTTCGGTCTTGGCTTCAGCTTCCGTCACCGGCTGAACTTCGGCGGCAGGAGGTGTCACGGCCGCCGGGACGATTTCCACGACCGGCTGGGCCGGCGCCTGCGGCGCGGCTGTTTCGGCGACGGACTGCGTTGCGATGACCGCCAGCAGGGCGGCAGCAGACAGAATAGCTTTCATTGGCGGTCTCCTCTTGGCTGATATCATCATAACGCAAGTTGAAGCAAAAAGTTCACACGATCAAGTGATCGCCGAAAGCCGGGCGCGAAGCTGCTCCACCCGGGCATCCGCCGCCACAGCGGCGCCGGCCGCCAGCACCGCGCAGGACCGGAGAATCACGCCATCATCCAGTATTTTCAGATTGTTGGCGGCCAGCGTCGCCCCGGTGGTCGTGATGTCGACGATCACCTCGGCGATGCCGGCGGCGGGGGCGCCTTCGGTGGCGCCGAGGCTTTCCACGATGCGGTAGCCTGTCACACCCCGGGCGGCGAAGAACCGGCGGGTCAGGTTGCGGTATTTGGTGGCCACCCGCAGGCGGCGGCCGTGGCGCTCATAGAAGCTCTCCGAGATGTCGTCGAGATCGGTCATGGTGGCCACGTCCAGCCAGCAGTCCGGCACCGCCACCACGACGTCCGCGCGGCCGAAGCCGAGACGCAGGAGAATATCGACTCCCGGGTTATCGGCGGTCAGCTTCTCGCCCAGCAGGTCCTGGCCGGTGACACCGAGGTCGAGCTTTCCGTCGTGGAGGTTCTGGGCGATCTCCGAGGCCGGGAGAAACGCCACCTCGATGCCGTCGATGC
>DAISVW010000125.1:3126-7105 GCA_036826695.1 Aestuariivirga sp. | reverse complement strand
CACAACCCCCCAGCGATTTCAATCGTTTTACCGTCGCAGATACCGCGATGAAATCATTACAAAAAATTCATATGAAGCGCGATTTCCTGCTCCGGGCGGGACGTCGGCCTGGGCCCGAAAAAGCGATTTTTCCTGCACTTTGGCAGCAGTCAGCACTTGGCGAGTTGTCAATCTGATGTTACAGATGAGTGTATGGACAGGTTGACATCTCTCCTTGATCGCGCCCCGACGCCGGAGGCGCTGCGGCGGCTCAACCGGGATGACCTGCCCCGTCTTGCCGCCGAGTTGAGGACCGAAGTCATTGCCGCTGCAGCGGAAACTGGCGGCCACTTCGGTGGCGGGCTGGGCGTCGTCGAACTCACCGTGGCGCTGCATTACGTGTTTGACACGCCGCATGACCGGCTGATCTGGGACGTGAGCCACCAGGCCTATCCGCACAAGATTCTCACCGGGCGCCGCCACAAGATCCGCTCGATCCGCCAGCGCGGCGGTCTCTATGGCTTCACCCAGCGCGCCGAAAGCCCCTACGACCCGTTCGGGGCCGCCCACAGCTCGACCTCGATTTCGGCCGGTCTGGGCATGGCGCTGGCTCGTGATTTCCTGAACAAGAACAATCACGTGATCGCGGTGATCGGCGACGGCGCGTTAAGCGGCGGCATGGCCTATGAGGCGATGAACCACGCCGGCAGCCTCGACAGCCGGCTGATCGTCATCCTCAACGACAATGGCATGTCGATCGCGCCTGCGGTGGGCGCGCTGACGAGTCACCTGACGGCGCTCCGCCAGGGCAAGCTGCCGAGCCTGTTCGTTGGCCTGGGAGTCCGCCACAGCGGCCCTCTAGACGGCCACGATCTCGAGGCCCTTGTCGAAACCCTTGAAGCCTTGCGTGATTCTCCGGAACCAGGTCCGGTTCTGGTGCATGTGGTGACGGAAAAGGGCCGCGGCCACCCCTTCCCCCGGCCGGACCGGGAACGTTATCACGCGGTTCCGAAATTCAATCCGGCGACGCTGGAATTCCTGGCGCCCAAGGCAAATGCGCCGAGCTTCACCCAGGTTTTCGCCGAAAGCCTGATCACCGAGGCGCGCCGCGATGAGCGCGTCGTGGCGATCACCGCGGCGATGCCATCGGGCACCGGTCTCGACGTTTTTGCCGAGCAATTTCCGCAACGTAGCTTCGATGTCGGGATCGCCGAACAGCATGCGGTGACGCTCGCCGCGGGGCTTGCCGCGGATGGCATGAAGCCGGTCTGCGCGATCTATTCCACTTTCCTGCAGCGCGGCTTCGACCAGGTGGTGCATGACGTGGCGCTGCAGCGCCTGCCGGTGCGCTTCGCCATCGACCGCGCCGGCCTCGTCGGCCAGGACGGCGCCACCCATGCCGGCGCCTATGACCTCGCCTACATGTCGATCCTGCCGGGGATGGTGGTGATGGCGCCCGCTGACGCCGCCGAACTCCGCCGCATGGTGGCCACCGCCATCGCCTATGATGATGGCCCCATCGCCTTCCGCTATCCGCGCGGCGAGGCGGCGGGCATCGACCAGCCGGACGCGTGCCACCCGCTGTCCATCGGCAAGGGCCGTATGATCCGCCAAGGCATTGATGTGGCGATCCTTTCGCTCGGCGCCCGGCTGGGTGCCGCCGTCGCGGCCGCCGATGCGCTGGCCGCCGAGGGAATATCCGTCACGATTGCCGACGCGCGTTTCTGCAAGCCCATTGACACCGAACTGGTGGAAGACCTCGCCCGCACCCACCGGCTCCTGATCACCATCGAGGACGGCGCGGCCGGCGGCTTCTCCGCCCAGGTTCTGCACCATCTGGCGGCCCGCGACCTGTTGCTGAAAACGCGGTTCCGCGCCTTCACGCTGCCCGACCGGACGATCGCCCATGGCTCTCCCGCCGAGCAATATGCCGCCGCCGGGCTCGATGCCGCAGCACTCATCGCGGGGATCAGAGCAGCACTCTGACCGGGTTGATTTTCGGTTGCCGCAAGCATGCTTTTTGTTGCGAAAAGTTGACAAAAAGTAGCGGTTCGTTGACCAACGCGTTGCCATCCGGATGCAACATTCCTGGTTGCGAAATTGGTGGGTCAACCAAAGACTTTATTCCCCGGACTTACACATCCCGACCGCGAGTCCCGTCACGGTCCGGCAACAGCGGATGCTGCAGCTTCGACAACCTGTTGCTTTATTCCTTGGGATCCTGCACGCTGCTCGAGAAACCCGTCGGGACGAGATGACAGCGCGCGCTGTCACGAGATTTCTTGCTATCTCCGCGCGAGCCCGCGCAGGGGGTTTCCCCAGCGGAACGAAAGAACACCCATGGGTACCAAGTCCGGGGTGATGAGGGCCCTCATTGCCTCCGCGTCGGACGGCGCGGGCCATAGCCGAAACGCGCGGCGTGGGTCGGAAAGCGCCGGTGCAGCAGATTGCCCAGCCCCACCGAGGCGCGGCGGTGCACGCGCCGCACCGGCGGGAAATCGACCGCCAGCACGGCAAGGCCCAGCGGCACCATCCAGAAGCCGAGGACGGGCAGGAAGCCGAGGACGCCGCCGCCGATCAGCGCGCCGCCCAGCGCCACGCGCAGCGCCGGGTGGCGGGGCAGATTGATGCTGCGCCCCATGATGTTGATCCTGGTCACTTGTGCGGCTCTCCTGGCCCGGTTGACGATCAGATATAGGGACCGATTCCGGTTTCCGCATGGCGGGGCCGGACGAGCCGCAAGGCCGAGAAAAGGCTTTTCCAGCCCCGGCCCCTCTGCTATAGCGCCTTCGGAAATTCCCCGATAGCTCAGTTGGTAGAGCATTCGACTGTTAATCGAATGGTCCCTGGTTCGAGTCCAGGTCGGGGAGCCACATTCCGAGGAAAAACGTCGGCGGCAGCCCTGACAGGCTGAGATCGGCAGTGAGTTCTTCAATCATCTTCTGTAGATTAAAAATTCTTTTCCGGGCGCGAGTCCAGTTGCTACGGCGGCCGGGATCGAAAGCCTAACGTTCCATGAATGGAGAACTCACATGACACTGATATCCCTCGTCCGATCCGCGGCGCTGGCCGCCGGCCTCGCGCTGGCCGCCACCGGCGCCCAGGCCACGGAACCTGCCAACCCGCATGAGCCGCTGGCCAAGACCATCGGCACGCCGGTTTCCCAGGCGCCGGTACCCTCGCTCGGCGTCGTCAATGCGGATGGCGCGACGCTGGCCGACGGCAAGCTGACGCTCACCGGCGTCAGCGGCAACATCATCGTCTTCGCCGACCGGCCGGTGCGCGCCGCCGGCCATGAAACGATGGATCTGTTCCTGTCGCGCTGGGGCGACGGCAAGGACAGCTTCGCCAAGGATCCGCCGAACGCCACCATCTCGGTGCTTGGCGGAAGTGAGGCCGGCGTTACCGACGCGGTGGTGGTCATCTCCAATCCGAAGCTCGACGGCGGCAACCTGACCTTCGACGCCAAGGTGCTGGAAGGCGATCTCAAAGGCGTCAAGGGCCCCGCCGCGCTGTTCATCGACTCGTGGGCGGTGTTGCCCGATGGCGCCGTAGTGCATGGCCATCATGGCTGGTATGGCGCGCCGGTCTATGCGCCGCCGGTCTACGCACCGCCCGCCTACTACCCGCCGCCGGCCTATCCGCCGCCGGCCTGCGGCTACTATCCCTATCCGCCCTGCTACTGAGCAGGTCGAGGGAGGGCGCCGGAGTTTCCGGCGCCCTTTTCAATTGGCGGCATTTGACGGACCCGGCATCGATGGGGCATGTCTAGCGCCATGGACATCAAGCAGGACGTCATCGCCGCCATCGGCAACACGCCGCTCATCAAGCTGCGCAAGGCCTCGGAACTCACCGGCTGCACAATTCTGGGCAAGGCCGAATTCATGAACCCCGGCCAGTCCGTGAAGGACCGCGCCGCGCTGGTCATCATCAGTGACGCCATCGCGCGGGGCGAGCTGACGCCCGGCGGCACCATCGTCGGGGGCACCGCCGGAAACAC
>DAISVW010000125.1:0-3116 GCA_036826695.1 Aestuariivirga sp. | reverse complement strand
CGGCCTCACGGTCGTGGCCAATGCCATGGGCTGCCGCACGGTGATCGTCATTCCCGTCACCCAGTCCCAGGAGAAGAAGGACGCGCTCCGGCAGCTCGGCGCCGAACTGGTCGAAGTGCCCGCCGTTCCCTACAAGAACCCCAACAACTACGTGAAGTATTCGGGCCGCCTCGCCAAAGCGATGGGCGCCGTCTGGGCCAACCAGTTCGACAATGTGGCCAACCGGCGGGCCCATATCGAGACCACGGCGCCCGAAATCTGGGCCCAGACCGATGGCAAGGTCGATGGCTTCGTGGCCGCCGTGGGCTCCGGCGGCACGCTGGCGGGCGTCTCGATCGGCCTCAAGGACCGGAACCCGAAGGTGAGGATCGCGCTCGCCGATCCGATGGGCGCCGCGCTCTACAACTGGTACAAGCATGGCGAGCTCAGGGCCGAGGGCTCGTCGATCACCGAAGGCATCGGCCAGGGCCGCATCACCGCCAATCTCGAGGGCGCGGTCGTCGATGACGCCTTCCAGATTCCGGATTCGGACGCTATTCCCATCGCCTTCGACCTGCTCCAGCACGAGGGCCTGTGCATGGGCGGCTCGACGGGCGTGAATGTGGGCGGCGCCATGAGGCTCGCCCGGCAGCTGGGCCCCGGCCACACCATCGTGACCATCCTCTGCGACTATGGCACCCGCTATGCCTCCAAGCTGTTCAACCCGGCCTTCCTGCGCGAGAAGAACCTGCCCGTTCCGGCCTGGCTCGAGAAGGTTCCGCACGTACCCGACGTGACCGAGGCGGTGCCGGCGTGAGCGCCGCGCTGCTGTTCCGCGACGATGCCTTCCTGAAGGAATGCGCGGCCACCGTCACCGGCATCAATGAGCGGGGCGGTATCCGGCTCGACCGCACGGTGTTCTACGCCACCGCCGGCGGCCAGCCGGGCGACCGGGGCATGATCCGCTGGGAGGGCGGCCAGGCGGAAATCGCCACCACCGTCTATGACGAGGCCAAGGACGTGGTGCATGTGCCGGCCGAAGGCCAGGCGCTGCCGCCGCCAGGCGCCACGGTTGCGGCCGTTCTCGATTGGGACAACCGCTACCGCAACATGCGGGCGCACACGCTGATGCATCTGCTCTGCGCCTCGGTGCCCTTTCCGGTCACCGGCGGGGCGATCGGCGATGACGGCGGGCGCATCGATTTCGACATTCCGGAAGGCCAGATCCCGGACAAGGCGGCGCTCGGCGAAACGCTGAACCGGCTCGTCGCGGAGGATCATCCCGTGTCGTTCCGCTGGATTTCGGATGAGGAGATGGCCGCCAACCAGCACCTGATCCGCACCATGTCGGTGAAGCCGCCGGTGGGCACCGGCCGGGTGCGGCTCGTGATGATCGGCGCGGACGGCAAGGTCGACCTTCAGCCCTGCGGCGGCACGCATCTGGGCTCGACCGCGGCGATCGGCCCGGTGGCGGTCGCGAAGATCGAGAACAAGGGCAAGATCAACCGGCGCATCAGGGTGGTGTTCCAGTGAGCGGCGATGTCGTTACCACCCAATGGCTGGCAGACCATCTGGGCTCGCCTGACATCGCCATTCTGGACGCCTCCTGGCACCTGCCAGCCGCCGGGCGCGATGCCAAGAAAGAGTTTCTCGAGGGCCACATTCCGGGCGCGCGCGTCTTCGACATCGACGAGCTTTCCGACAATTCGTCTCCGCTGCCGCACATGCTGCCAGGCCCGGAGAAATTCGCCTCGCGCATGAAGAAGATGGGGGTGGGGGACGGCAAGCGGGTGATCGCCTATGATTCGGTGGGCCTGTTCTCCGCCGCGCGCTGCTGGTGGATGTTCAAGGTGATGGGCCATGACGATGTGGCGGTGCTCGATGGCGGCCTGCGCAAGTGGACCGCCGAGGGACACGCGCTGGAGGATGGCCCGCCACGCCCCGCGCAGGAGCGGCACTTCACCGCCCGCTTCCGTGGAGCCATGGTGAGGGACATGGCCGCCGTCGCCACGGCGCTTGCCGCGGGCGCGGCGCAGGTGGCCGACGCGCGATCCGGCACCCGCTTCCGCGGCGAGGAAATCGAACCAAGGCCGGGGGTGCGGCCGGGGCATATGCCAGGTGCGCGGAATGTCCACTACGCAAGCCTGCTCAACGCCGACGGAACGCTGAAATCCCCCGCCGAGCTGAAGGCGGTGTTCAGCACGGCGGGTGTTGATGTTGCAAGACCGGTGATCACCTCCTGCGGGTCGGGTGTCACGGCGGCGATCCTGACACTGGCCCTCACGCTGATCGGCGCCAGGGACCACGCGCTCTATGACGGCTCATGGGCGGAATGGGGCGGCACGCCGGACGCCCCCGTTGCGACCGGGGCCTGATCTACCTGACCGGCGGGGCGTAGAGCAGACCGCCCTGATTCCACAGTGCGTTGAGGCCGCGGCTGATCGCCAGCGGCGTTTCAGGCCCCAGATTGCGGGCGAAGATCTCACCATAGTTTCCGGTGGCGGCGCTGGCGCGGGAGGCCCAGTCGGGATCGAGGCCACTGACGACGCCGAAGCTACCCTCCGCCCCGAGGAGACGGCGCACCGCCGGGTTCTTCGAATCGGCCCTGAGGGCGGCCGCGTTGGCCCGGGTGACCTCGAGCTCCTCGGCGTTGATGAGCGCGAACAGAACCCAGCGGACGATCGTGAACCACTGCTCATCGCCCTGGCGGACGGCAGGGCCCAGCGGCTCCTTCGAGATCACGTCGGGCAGCACCAGCGCGTCATCCGGATTGCCGAGCCTGAGGCGCACCGCGTAAAGCTGCGAGACGTCCGCCGTGTAGGTGTCGCACTTGCCGGCGTCGAAACCGGCGACCAGTTCATCGAGCGTGGCGAACATCACCGGCGTGTAGGCCATTTCCTTTTCGCGGAAGAAATCGGCGACATTGGCTTCCGTCGTGGTGCCGCTCAGAAAACAGATCGCCGCACCCGACAGCTGCAATGCCGAGGTGACGCCGAGGAGCTTCTTCACGATGAAGCCCTGACCGTCGTGATAGGAGACGCCGGCGAAGCGCAAGGGCAGAATCGTCTCGCGCTCCATGGTACAGGTGCTGTTGCGGGCGAGAACGTCGACGGCGCCGGAGGCGAGCTTCTCGAACC
>DAISVW010000124.1:0-7129 GCA_036826695.1 Aestuariivirga sp. | reverse complement strand
GGCGGGCGGTCCGCGAGTTCGCCTACTGAGCGGCGTTCGGCTCTATTCCAGAACCTGCCGACGCGGCTGGTTCCTCACTCATCATGCCAGCGCGAGCCGGCATTCAGCTTGCCTTCATCAAGGCTGGACCCGGTGAGTTCGCCGGGGTGACGCCGAGCCGCAGATGATGATCCGGGCCCGACCCAAGACGTGCCCCCGGCCGCGCCACCGCCTCAGGACCTGAGCCTGGTTCCGTCCGGGTCGAACAGCGGCTTTTCCAGAAGCTCCGCCTCATGCGGGCGGCCGAGGATCGACACGGTGAATTTCTGTCCGCCCTTTGCGACATCGGCGCGCACATAGCCCAGCGCCAGCGACTCGCCCACCGAATAGCCATAGGCGCCGGAGCTCACCTGGCCCACCGGCGTGCCATCGGGCAGGAAGATCGGCTCGCCGCCGGAGGCATCGGCTTCCACCGCGGCGATCCTGAACATCGACAGCCTTTCGCGCGGCGGGCGTTCGGCCAGCGCCAGATAGGCGTCGCGGTTGAGAAAGTCGCCCTTGTCGAGCTTGATCAGCTTGTCCAGCGCCACTTCCTGCGGCCAGTATTCCGGCGAATATTCGCGGCCCCAGCTGCCATAGCCCTTCTCGATGCGGAGCGACATCAGCCCGCGTGAGCCCACCGGCCCCGCGTCGAAGTCGCGGCCGGCCTTGAGCAGCGCCTCATAGAGCGCCACCTGGTCCTTCTCGGCGCAATGCAGCTCCCAGCCAAGATCGCCGGTGAAGGAGACGCGGATCGCCACCACCTCGATCCCCGCCACCGTGATGCGCTGCGAGCGCATGAAGGCGAAGGCGCCGGCCGAGAGATCGGCATTGGTCAGCCGCTGCAGAAGCTCGCGCGATTTGGGCCCGGCGACGTTGTAGCCGCACATGCTTTCGGTGAGCGAGCGGAAGCTGGTGCCCGCGGGCAGCGGCAGGGCGTTGAAGAAGCGCATGTGATAGCGCTCCGCCATGCCGGAGCCGACGATCAGGAACTCCTGCTCGCCGAGCCTCGTTACCGTGAAATCGCCGGCGATGCCGCCGCGCTTGCCGATCAGCGGCGTCAGGCAGGAGCGCCCGACCTGGGTGGGCATGCGGTTGGCCAGCAGCCGGTTGAGCCAGTCCTCGGCGCCGGGGCCCCTCACCTCGTATTTGGCGAAGTTCGAAATATCGATGATGCCCGCCGTGTTGCGCAGCATGCGCACCTCGCGGCCCACCGGCGCCCACCAGTTCTGGCGCACGAAGCCGTAGGTCTCTTCGGTGGGCTCGCCGGGCTTGGCGAACCACAGCGGATGCTCCCAGCCGAAATTGAGGCCGACCAGCGCGCCCATGCCTTTCTGCATCTCGTAGGCCGGGCGGGCGCGCACCGGGCGCCCCGCCATGCGCTCCTCGTTGGGGAAGTGGATCTTGAAGCGGTTGGCATACTGGTCGCGCACCCGGCCCTTCACGAAATTGGCGTTGTTGGCCCACAGGCCGAAGCGCGCCAGGTCCCAGGCGAACAGGTCGAGCGTCGGCTCGCCCTCCACGATCCATTCGGCGGAAAGCTTGCCGAGGCCGCCTGACTGGGAGAAACCGGGGATGATGCCGCAGCAGCAGAAATAGTTCCTGAGCTCCGGCACCGGGCCGAACAGCGCCGCGCTGTCCGGCGACCAGATCATCGGCCCGTTGATCACCCGCTTGACGCCCGCCGTGGCGATCGCCGGCACGCGGTTGATCGCCCGCATCATGTTTTCCTCGATGCGCTCCAGATCGTCGGGGAACAGCTCATGGCCGAAATCCTGCGGCGTGCCGTCCTCCGCCCAGAACTTCATGTTCTTCTCATAGGCGCCGATCAGCAGGCCCATGCCTTCCTGGCGGAGATAATATTCGCCGTCACGGTCGGCGATGGATGGTAGACGCCGCCCCGCCGCGGCGATTTCCGGAATGGTCTCGGTGACGAAATACTGGTGCTCGGTCGGCAGCAGCGGCAGCTTGAGGCCGGCCATCGCCGCCACCTCGCGCGCCCACAGGCCGGCGGCGTTCACCACCCACTGGGCGTGGATGTCGCCCTTGGGGGTCCGCACCGTCCAGCTGCCGTCGGGCCGCTGCTCGGTGCCGGTCACCGGCGTGAAACGGTGGAGTTCGGCGCCGCGCTGGCGGGCACCCGCCGCATAGGCCATGGTCACTCCCGAAGGATCGACGTTGCCGCCGTCCGGCTCATACATGATGCAGCGGATGCCGTCGAAATCAGCGAGCGGATGCAGCTTCTCGGCCTCCGCCCGCGTCACCTCGTGGAAATTCATGCCGTAGCGCCGCGCCTTGGCCGCCTGGAGGCGCAGCTGGTGCTCGCGCGCCTCGGTCTGGGCGAGATACAGGCTTCCCGGCTGGAACACGCCGCAGCCCTGGCCGGTTTCCTGTTCGAGCTCCTTGTAGAGCCTCATCGTGTAGTGCTGGATGCGGCTGATGTTGGTGGAGTCATGCAGCCCGTGGATGTTGGCCGCGGCATGCCAGGTGGAGCCCGAGGTGAGCTCGTCGCGCTCGAGCAGCACCACGTCCGTCCAGCCCATCTTGGTGAGATGGTAGAGGATCGAACAGCCCACCAGCCCGCCGCCGATCACCACCGCCTGTGCATGCTGCCGCATTTCCTGGTCTCCTTCTGCTGCGCTCAAATCGAGAGCGGTTCCGGTTTTCGCTGAACCCTGATCTCCATCCCGGCGTCGCCCCAGCGAAAGCTGGGGTCCAGCTTGTCTGCGTTTACCGAAGCTGAATGTCGGCTTGCGTGGGCATGACGGCTGACAACAGCGAGGCGATTCAGTCGAGATAGGGTGCTGTTATCGCGCCCGGGGCCGCCCGGCATCAAGAAATCCTGCGGTCATTGGCCTCGGAAAATTTATGAGTAGCCTCACCGAAACTGTGTTCCGAAGCTCCTGCCGCGAAAACAATCCGGGCGTCTTGCCATAACCCCATTGTGATACTATAAGACGATACCATATGAAGTTGAGCGGCGCACAACGTAAGACGCTGGCGGCGATTTTTGCCGCTACATCGAGTCTCTGTTGCGGGCCGCGGGGGCGCAGAGCAGCGAGGGCAGCGGTGCAAGGGTACGCATCGCCTTGAACGGGGGACGAGCGGCTTTTCATCGTCCCCATCCGCAAAAGGAAACAGACAAGGGGGCCGTGAAATCCATGAGAAGGTTTCTTAGCGAAGCAGGACTAAAGCCATGACGACGATGACTTACAACGGATACCAGGCCGCAATCGACTTCGATGATGAGGCTGATGTTTTCCACGGAGAAGTGAACGGGTTGCGCGATGTGATTACCTTTCAGGGCAAGTCCGTGGCTGAACTCAAGAAGGCCTTCCGTGACTCAGTTGATGATTACATTGCTTTCTGCAAGGCACGTGGCGAGCAACCGGAGAAACCCTTTTCCGGCCAGTTCATTGTTCGTACCGGCCCTCAGGCGCACCGCATGGCAGTGCTGGCGGCGAGAGCAAAGGGTATGAGCCTCAATGCCTTCGTGACGACAGCTATTCAAGACGCCGCTGCCGCCGTCAAGGTCGGACGTCCGCCAGGGATCCCTGACAAATCAGTCAAAAGCGCCGTCAGGCGTGCTTGAGAACAAATAGAGTAGCGCCCTAGGCAGTGCTTCCCGCGATGTATGAATCGAGCCATGGCGTGCGGTAACCGTCCGCGCGCCACAGCACCGGGAAGAAGCTCTCGTCCATCTCCGTCGATCCCGCCTTCCTGTAGCGCGAATAGATGTAGCTGATGTTCTCGGGGTGGAAGCTGGCCGCCGCCGAAATGCAATGGGCGATCACCGAGCGGCGCGGGTTGGCGCCCTTGTTGTCGCGCGAGCCATGCCAGGTCTGGCCGTGGTGGATGACGCAGCTGCCCGCCGGAATCTCGATCGGCACGATCTCGGGGTCCCTGACGCCCGCCGCCGCCGCCGCCGGGTAGAGGTCGGCCAGCGGGTCGTCTGGCGCGTGGAACTGCCTGATCGGCGGCGCCACCGGCCATTTGTGCGAGCCGCGCACATATTCGATGGTGCCCTGATAGGCCCTGGTGTCGTCCAGCGTGATCCAGCAGGTGTTCATCTCGCCGGGGATCAGCCACTTGTTGTAGGAATCGTCCTGGTGAAAGCCGAGCGGCTTGGTGCCGGGCGGCTTCCAGATCACATTGTCCTGGCCGATGCGCGCCCCGGGCCAGCGCCTGAGCCTGGCGCAGGCCTCGCCCACGTCGCTGTCGAGCACGATCGATGCGATGGTGCGGTCGGACTTCCAGCCATTGCAGATCTGGCGCGTCAGGTCGTCCCGGTCGCGGCCTTTGCGCCAGTTCCACTCGTCGGGATAGAGCCCGGTTTCGAACTGGCCCGAAAACATCGGCTCGAAGCGGGCGCGCGCCGCCTCCACCTGCCGGGCGTTAAGCACGCCCTCGATGATCACGAAACCATCCCGGTCATACTGGTCGATGTGGTCCTGGGTGAGCCTGATCATGACGCCGTCAACCTCCGCATCAGCCTGCCATGACGCCGCAGGCCGCCCGCTGTCAAGCCAGCCCGGTTTTGCTTGAGGGGAAGCCCCCGGAACAGTTATGGGTGGGTCCATGAAAGATCTTCCCCCGCTCAATTTCGTGCGCTCCTTCGAGGCCGCGGCCCGCCACCTCAGCTTCACCGAGGCGGCGCGCGAGCTGGGCTATACCCAGGCGGCGATCAGCGGCCACATCCGCGCGCTGGAACACTGGATCGGCCAGGACCTGTTCCACCGCGAAACGAGGGGCATCCGCCTCACCGAGGTGGGCGAGGCCTTCCTGCCCACGCTGCGCCAGGCGCTGAAGCAGATCGACGACGCGGCGCGCGCCGTCATGCGCTCGCGCCGCAACGAGGCGGTGGTGGTGTCCTGCCCGGCGAGCCTCGCGCAGTCCTGGCTCGCCGATTGCCTTGCCGGGTTTTCGCGCCAGCATCCCGGCATCACCGTCACGGTGCATGGCACGATCTGGGAGGATCTGAGCGAGCGGCTCTCCGACATCACCATTTCGCATTGCCGCGCAGGCGAGGCGCCGCCCGGCGCGGTGCGGCTGTGGGAAGACCGGCTGACGCTGGTCTGTGCGCCGGGTTACCTCAGGGCCCAGGGCAGGAAGCAGCTCGCGGCGGCACTTTCCGGCGCGCGGGCGATCAGGCTTCTGGGCCGCGATGATTACTGGCAGGTGATGCTCGAGGCGCTGGGCCATGGCGCGGCGCCGCCGCCGATGCCGCTTTCGGTCAACATGATGAACATGGCGCTGGAATATGCGGCGCGCGGGGCGGGGGTCACGGTCGCCCCGCGGGCGCTCGCCAAACCGTTTCTGGAGCGCAAGCAGCTGGTCGAGCCCGTATCGCTGCGCCCGCCCTCACCCTGGGCTTACTATCTGCTCGAAAGCCGCCACGCGAAGAGCCGCAGTGTCGGCACCGTGCGGCGCTGGATCTTGCAACAGGCGGAACGCCTGCAGCGCGAGGGGTGAGTGTTGCCGGCGCTTACCCGCCGGCGCCGATCAGGTCCTGGCGGGCTTCCTCGAGGTGGCGGGAAATCAGATCCTCCGCGCCCTGCGCGTCGCGCCGCTGGAGCGCCTCGAAGATCGCCCGGTGCTGGCGGTTGTAGCTGGCGATCTTCTCCGGCAGCAGAATCAGGCTTTTCATGCGGTCCCACTGGGCATGCAGCCGCACCATGTTCACTTCCTGGTAGATGCGCACGATCAGCGGGTTGCGCGAGCAGCGCGCCAGCTCCAGATGAAACTCCGAGTCCATCTGGGTGAACAGGTTCTGGTCGACGCCGGGCGCTTCCAGCCGCCGCAGCACATCGGCGATGCGGTCGAGATCGGCCTTGGTGGCGTGAATGGTGGCGAGCCTGGTCATGTAGGGCTCGACGGCGAAACGCGTCTCGATCAGCTGCAACGGGCTCACCAGGTCGGCCACGTCCTCGAGCCCCTGGTGGCGCGGCCCGGCGTAGTTGACGAAGGTGCCGCTTCCGACCCGGCGCACCACGAGGTCCTTCTTCTCCAGCGCGTCCAGAACCTTGCGTATGGTCGAGCGGGCGGTGCCGAAGGTGATGGCCAGCTGCCGCTCGGCAGGCAATTGGTCGCCATCGGCATAGACGCCGGTCTCGATCGCCTTTTCGAGACGCGCCATGATGACCCGGGTGGCGCGCGAGGGCGGCGCCGTGGTCTCCTGGGTTTCCATATCCAAATCAGTCACTTGACGATCTTCATTCGCGGCGCTGCAACCAATTCCGGGCGATTGGTTGAGATTGGCTACATTTGGTTTGCAATTGGCCCCGGATTGTGGATCAATAAGCCGTGGCTCGGCGCGCGCGTCAAGCCGCTTGATGCGAAGCGGGCAGCAAGCCCCGCGCCAGACCAGAGGAAACGCTGATGACGGACTATGAGAAATTCATCAAGACCCCGGGCCGCGACGACCTGATCAAGCAGGTGCGCAAGAAGATCGACGCGCTCGGCATCCAGTATCTCTATCTCCAGTTTGTGTCGGTCACCGGCCGCATCATGGGCAAGGGCATTCCGGCCGATCACTGGGAGAACATCGCCAACGGCGGCTTCCAGCTGGTCTATGGCTCCACCGTCAACCTGTTCATGAACCGCCGCGGCGAATATCTGGGCTATGGCCCCGAGGCCGCCGAGCTGGTCGGCGTGCCCGAACCCGAGACCTTCATGCAGCTGCCCTGGGACACCCGCGTGGCGCGCATGTTCTGCACCCTGTTCCGCAACCGCGAGGAGCGCGAAGACCCCGGCGCCTATCTCACGGCCGACTGCCGCGGCAACCTGCGCCGCATTCATGACCAGTTCGAGAAAGACCACCGCATGCGCATGCGGCACGGCACCGAGCCGGAAATGATGTGGCTCCGGAAGGACGAGAAGGGCAACCCCAACGGCGGTTTCTCTCGCCCCTATTGCTATCACATCGACCAGTTCGAAAGCCTGCGCCCGGTCTACATGAAGGTCATCGAATATGGCCGCAAGATGGGCCTCGACATGATCCAGGGCGACCATGAGGACGCGCCGGGCCAGATCGAGCTCAACTTCAACTATGACGATGCGCTGCGCACCGCCGACCGGCTCACCACCTACCGGCAGATCTGCGCCCAGGTGG
>DAISVW010000123.1:0-7205 GCA_036826695.1 Aestuariivirga sp. | reverse complement strand
GGCACCTGTCATCTTTTCGGCCCCGCTCCCGGCCCCTCGCATGACGAGGACGGCGAGCGGCGCTGGAGCGCGGACATCGTTCCGCCACAAGGCCCAGCCGAGGCCATGGCGCTGCTCGAACGGCGTCTTCGGTCCGACCCGGACCTGTGGATCGTCGAAGTCGAGGATCGCAGGGGAACAGCGGGGCTCAGCGCCGGTTCCTGATCACCAACCGGGTGCGCGGCCTCCTCAGCCGGACTTCTTTTCTCCGGCGATCCACGTCTGGCTCACCTTGATGGCTTCGATCTTCGAGGGATCAACCGTCATCGGATTGTCCTCCAGTATGGTGAAGTCCGCCTCCTTGCCGGCCTCCAGCGACCCGAGGCGGTCAGCGAGGCCCAGCTGCCGGGCGGCATCGATGGTGATCGCCTCGAGCGCCCGCGCGACGCTGACTGCCTGATCAGCGCCGACAACCGAATTATCGATCTCGCAGCGCCTGGTGACCGCCGTCTGCACCAGGCGCAGCGGGCCAAGCGGCGAACACGGCGAGTCCGTATGGAGCGTGAAGCGCACGCCGGCCCTGGCGCAGGCTCCGGCGGGATCCATGAAGGAGGTGCGGTCCGCGCCGAACAGCTGATCGCGGTAGGCGGCGCCATAGAGACCGACATGGTTCATGAGGAAGCTAGGCTCGACATTGAGTTTCTTCATGCGGGCGATCTGGTCCTCACGGGCCATGGTCGAATGCTCGATTCGGTTGATGCCGAATTCGGTTGAGGCGCCATAGGCGGCTTCGATCGCATCGAGTGACAGATCGATCGTGCGGTCGCCGTTGCAATGGATGAGCACGGGCAGCCCGGCGGCCTTCACGTCGGCCACCATCTTGTTCATCTCGGCGGCGCTGAAGTTCGGATTGCCGGCCGACGTGTCGTTCAGATAGGGCTTGGTCTGCGCGCCGGTGCGCGTCTGGTTGGAGCCGTCTCCGACGATCTTGACGCCATAGAGCATGAACAGCGTATCGGGCAGTTGCGCGGCGCGGGCGCCGAGACCGAGACCGCGGTAGGCCTCAAAGCCCTTCATATCTTCATACATCAGGCTGGCGCTGGTGCGAACCGGCGCCTGCGCCGCGATCTTGCTGAACGGCTCAATCCACTCCGAGCGCAAGGTGCCTGGCTCATGCACCAGCGTGTTGCCAACGGCCGCCACCGAGTCGAGGAACCTGCTGATCGCCGACGCGGCGAGCTGCGGCGTGATCTTCGGCATGCCCACCATAACCACCTTCAGCATGGCGCTTTCTTCATAGACAAGGCCATTGAGCTTGCCGTCAGGCCCGCGGCCGAAATGGCCCCCACCCGGAAGGGGGCCAATGTCCTCCGGAATCTTCGCCAATTGCAGCGCCAAGCTGTTCACGGCGGCGTCATGGCCGTTGGTGTACCAGACGAAGATCGGCTTGGTGGTCGAGATCGCGTCCAGTTCATCGCGCGTGAGATCGCCACCCTGCAGCAGATTGTCGAAGTTCGACACCAGAACCCACTGGCCCTCAGGAGTCTTGTCGACAAGCTGGCGCAGATTGGCGATGAGATCGGCGCGGGTCTTGTTCTTCAGATAGCCCACATCGGTGAGGAGTTCGAGATAGAGCGAGGAAAGCGCGGTGTGGTTGTGCGGATCGATGAGGCCGGGCAGCAGCGTGCGGCCCTGAAGGTCGATCACCTGCGTGTCCTTGGTGGCCAGCGCCATGACATCGGCGGCCGCGCCGAGCCTGACGATCTTGCCGCCGCTCACCGCGATCGCTTCCGCCGTCGGCGCTCCGGCCATGGGCAGGATGTTGCCGCCCTTGAAGATGGTGGAAGGGGTGCCGTCGGCGGCGTGGGCCGCCCGCGTCCCAAGCGCCGGCAGGCTGGCGCCGATCAGGGCCGCGGTCGACATGGCCATGAAACCACGCCGCGTCGGAGCCACCGGGCCGATGCCGGCAAGTCCGAGCGGCTGGTCGAAGAGCGACGGATGGGCGATCAATGAACTGACGCAGGCGCGGCACATGATGTGTTTTCTCCTTTGGCCCGGAACCTCCCTGAGGCAGGGCACGCTGAAATTGGGACGCCTTATCGCGCAAACTCGCCACTGTGGCAAGGCGGGGCTGGCGGTTGGCACAGCGCATTAAGGAAGATTTAACCATGATGTGGCCACTTGGCCGAACCCGACCAGACAAGCCGGAACACAAGACATGCGAGCTTCGACCGAGTGTGCCGTGATCGCCTTTCCGCAGGAACGAGTGAAGCCTTCTGTTGCCTCCCCTGATCATCCCCGGTGCGAGGTCGTGATATTCACCGGCATCCGGGTCGAACGACTCTATGACCTGGCCGAACGCCTGCCCGCGGCCCGCAGCCGCTCGGCGCGCAAGAGCCACCACGGCGAGATCGAATACTACTGAGCCGGCGCGCCGTCCTCGCGCGGCGCGCAACGCGAGCGCCCCATCGCCTCGGCGGCCACAGTTCTGATGCCGGCGGCGGACACCGGATACCAGAGGATGGCAAGGCCGGAAGGTTCCGGCGACATCACCGTCCAGCCGCTGGCGAGATCCTCGATGCCTTCCTTCGCGGCGGAGCCCAGGATCTGGTCGATCAGCCCCGGCGCCAGAGACAGCCGCAGCGTGAAGCTGTCAGCGCCTGACTGACGGTCGTTGACCGCGTAGATCGCCTCCGCCTTGCGGGTATAGATGCTGGCGATCCACGGACCCTCCGGCAGATCGGCGGAAAAACTCACATCGCCCCGGGAGAGGTCGAAGATGCAAACACCGGCCACTCCGCTTCGGGGCAGGCCAGGAAAGAGTTCGGCCTGCTGCTCCGGCGTCATGACGAAGAAATTGTTCCTGCCATGGGCGAGCGACAGCCGCTCGACCTCACGCGCAAACCACCAGCCAGGCACATAGAGCGCAACGGCGGCATGGGCTGCCAGAGCAGCAGCCAGCGCCACCAGTACCCAGAACAGGTGCTTCCTCACCGGCAGCTCTCGCGGGTGATGGCAAACGGCGGGGAGGTCACGGCGGTATCTGGCGACAGCGCCGTGTAAAGCAGGCTCAGCTTGCGGCGTTCCGGAAGCTTGAGCCAGTTGCCCGGCGCAGGCAGGCGCGCGGCAGCCAGGCTCAGTGAGCCATCGGCTGCGCGGATCACGCTGTCGCTGCTGACGGCGGCCTGAAGGCTGCCATCGGGCGTTCCCCCCGCAACGGCGGCGAGGCTCCACCACGCCGGCAACGGCTCCCTGGCGGCAAGGCGGTAGGTGCATCCGGCGCTCAGAGGCTGGCCCTCGTCATCGGTCTCCGCGCTGGCCTCGAGGATCTGGCCGGGCGCTGGCGGCAGCCGCCCCGCCAGCAGGTAGTGGGCGCGCGCATAAAAGGCCTGCGGACCCGAGAGAGCCGCCGTCCGGCTCTGCCAGGCGCTGCCGGTGGCGACCGGCGCGATGCCCGCATGCTGGATCATCAGCAACGCGCTCAGGCAACCTGCGGCGACGCCGCCCGCGGTATAGGTTGTGGCCCAGGTGAACCGGCGCATGGCTGCTCAGAAGATGCTCTCGAAGAAGTTCTTCTTCTTTTCCTTATCCTTCTTCTTTTTTTTCTTCTTCTTCTGCTTGTCCTTTTGCTTGTCTTTTTGCTGTCGCGCCTGAGCTGGACCGCCGAACAGCTGATCGAAAAGCCGCGGCGCGCGCGCGCGGGTGTCAGGTTCGGCATTGGCCTTGGGCAGGACCAGCGCTTCCTGACGCGGGGCGGTCCGTTTGCGCACAACGCTGGTTTTCGGCGCAGTCTTTGCGGTGGTGGCGCGCGCGGTTGCCTAGGCGGCGGTTGCGGCAGCGGCAGCAGCCGGCGACGCCTCGAACAGCTCAAACATGCCCTTCAGCCCGAAGCTTACCTCGCCCTCCGCCTGAGCCGTATCGGCGCCTTGTACCTGATCGTTTTCGTCAACCTCAGGGGCCGCCGGGGCGGGGGGCGGCTGCAGCGCCGCCGCGGTGTAGGAATCATCGTAGGGCACACCCGCCAGCCCGACGGGCGTGAGGCCACGCTCAGCCTCCACCATGATGCGTTGCCACACCGGGGCCGGCAGGAGGCCGCCGGTCACTTCCTTCATCGGGGTGAAATCATCGTTGCCGAACCAGACTCCCGTGACGTAGTGGCCTGTGTAGCCGATGTACCAGGCGTCGCGGTAGCCCTGGTTGGTACCGGTCTTGCCAGCCTGTGGCGCGAAACCGAGATCGGCGCGCCGGCCGGTGCCGGATTTCACCACGGCGTTGAGCATGGTGTTGAGCTCGGCGACCTTCTCTTCCGGAAACACCCGGCGCGGCGGCATGGTGTCTTCCGCTCCGCGCAGGTACAGCAGATCGCCGTTGGAGCGGCGGATCTCCAGAACCGCAAAGGGCTGGGCGGGAATGCCGCCCGATGCGAAGCTGACATAGCCCGTGGTGAGGTCGATGAGCGACAGCGCGCTGGTGCCCAGCACCATCGGGGCCCAGGTCTCGAGCGTGCCGTGGATGCCCGCCAGATGCGCGGTGTCGATGATGGCGCGGCGGCCAATGTCGATCATCAGTTTGACCGGCACGGAATTATAGGAGTGCGCGAGTGCGCTGGTCAGCGTGGTGCGGCCGGCATACTTGCCGCTGTAGTTCCTGGGCGCCCAGTCGCCCACCGCCACGGGGCCGTCAACCACCGGATCGTCCGGCGTGTAGCCCTTGAGCAGCGCCGCCATGTAGACGAATGGCTTGAAGGCTGAACCTGACTGGCGCAGCGCATCGGTGGCGCGGTTGAACTGGCTCGTCTCATAGTCCTTGCCGCCGACGATGGCGTTCACCGACCCATCGATCCCCATCACCACGGCCGCCCCCTGCGACACGTGGTAGGCTTCGCCGTTGAGCGCCAGCTCGTCGTTGATGATGTTCTGCGCCGCCGTCTGCAGCGGCAGGTCGATGGTGGTCTTCACTTCCAGCACAAAGTCGCCGCTGAGCCCGTAGCGGTCGATGACGGCGAGCGTATCCCGGTAGGCGAAATCGAGAAACCAGTCGGGGCTGTCGGCGATGCGCTGCTGGACAGGGGTGGCCGGCTCGCGCCTTGCTTCCAGAAGTTCGCCCTGGGTGATGAAGCCTGCGTCCAGCATGCGGTAGAGAACCGTATTGGCGCGCGTCCTGGCCTCCGCCAGGTTGTTGTGCGGCGCATATTTGGTGGGCGCCTTGAACAGGCCCGCCAGCATCACCGCCTCAGAGAGCGTCACATCGCGCACCGATTTGCCGAAATAGAACTGCGAAGCGGCCTCGATGCCATAGGCGCCGCCGCCCAGGTAGGAACGGTCGAGATAGAGCTTGAGGATTTCCTCCTTGCTCAGCCGCGCCTCGATCCACATGGCGAGGAAGGCCTCGTGCACCTTGCGGCGGATGGTGCGCTCGGGCGACAGGAACAGGTTCTTGGCCACCTGCTGGGTGAGCGAGGAGCCGCCCTGCACCACGTCATTGGCGCGGGCGTTCTGAACGATGGCCCGGAAGGTGCCGATCACGTCGACCCCGAAATGCGAGAAGAACCGGGCGTCCTCGGTGGCCAGCACCGCCTTGATCATGTGCGGCGGAATCTCCGAAAGCGGGATCGCATCGTCCTGACGGATGCCACGGCGGCCGATGATCTCGCCATTGCGGTCAGTGAAGGTGACCGCGAAGTCCCGCCCGCGGTTCCATACATCGCCGGTGCCGGAAAAGGGCGGCAGCGCGAAGGCCAGAAGCCCGAAGCAGATGATGACCCCGAAGGTCAGCACGTCATCCAGCGCGTCCACCGCCAGCCGGCGCAGGCCGCGCAGCCGGAAACGCTGCAGGAAGTCGGAATAGGCGGAGTGGCTGCGCTTCAGGAAATCCCAGCTCTCGAACATGGCGCTGCTGAAGGCGCCGTCCGCCCGCCACAGCCGGCCTGCCAGGGAATTGCGCGGGGGAAGCGTCGTCACAGGGTTTATCTTACCTCAAATCGACCATCCAAGTAATCTGGGATTGTGACAAAAACGGGCCTGTTGACGCCCGCCCGTGGTTATGTGTCATAAGCGATTCATGTCCCAAGCGCCGCCGTTCTGGAAGTCGAAGCCGCTCGCTGCCATGAGCCGGACGGAATGGGAATCGCTTTGTGACGGCTGCGGACGCTGCTGCCTCAACAAGCTGGAGGACGAGGATACCGGCCGGTTCCTCTATACCCGCGCCGCCTGCCGCCTGCTCGACCTCGACACCGGCCGCTGCCGGGAGTACCCGAACCGCCAGGCCGAGGGTCCCGAGTGCGTGGCGCCGACGCCGGACAACGTCGCGACCCTGGGCTGGCTGCCCGCCACCTGCGCCTACCGGTTGCTGGCCGAGGGCAAGAGCCTCGCCTGGTGGCACCCGCTGGTCTCCGGCCGCCGCGAAACGGTGGCCGAGGCGGGGATCTCCGTTTCCGGCGAGGCCTATTCCGAAGAGGGCATCCGGGTTGACGATCTCGTCGATCATCTGTGGCGGCTGCCCAAGGCGAAGCGGCGCCAGAAGGCCGGCGAGTGACGAATGAGACTGCTGCGCTGGCTATGGCGGCAAACGGTGATCATCGGACTCGGCGCTTTCAGCGTCTGGATCATCGTCTTCGTCATCTTCCGGGATACCGACAACAGGCTGCCGTGGATACTGGCCGTCGCCGTGACCTACGCAATCGCATCCTACATCATACTTCCGCGGGTCATCCGTCTCGGTCTGAAGTTCATCCAGCGCACGCATGTTCCAGAATACACGACCACCAATGACGGATTGCCGGGCGATCCGGTGAATATCGCCCTCATCGGTACGCTGGCCCAGTTGAAGGCGGGCTTCGCCGCCATCGGCTGGACCGAAGCAGAGCGCCTGGGACTGGCGAGCTCATGGCGCATGGTACGCGCCTTTCTGCTCAACAAGCCATACCCGGACGCCCCGTTCAGTACGCTCTATCTGTTCGGGCGCGGGCAGGACATCGGATTTCAGAAGGCCATCGATGACAGTCCGCGCAAGCGCCATCACGTCAGGTTCTGGAGCGTGAACCCGTCGCGGGTCGAGGGCAAGCTGGGAACCCCCGGGTTCTGGCTGAAATCCACCCGCCCGCCCGATGACCAGAGCGCACTCTGGGTCGGGGCGGCGACCCGGGACACCGGCTTCTCCCTGACCTGGCTGTCGTTCCAGATCACCCATGCGACGGCCGCTGACACCAACGCCGAGCGGGACCTCAT
>DAISVW010000122.1:2355-7232 GCA_036826695.1 Aestuariivirga sp. | reverse complement strand
AACTCCAACACCGGCGGGCTGACGCCCGAGATGTTTCGCGCCGGGCTCGGCAGGGGTAGAAGTTTTCTCGATACAAAGGTCTAAAGGCCGGCCAGTACCTCAGCGGCGTCATGCTCGGGTTCTGCGATTGGAAACCGCACCACCGTGATGACGCCGTCACGCAGCACAAAGGTGATGCGCTGCAGATAGGTGACACCGCCGGTCTCGAACAGGGGAAGCGCCAGCCCCGACTGCCCGGCGCGCGACTGATCTGACAACAGGCGGAAAGTCACCCGGTGGCGGCTCACGAATTCCTGCTGCCAGGCGGTGTCGAGAAGACTCAGCCCGTAAAGCTTGATGCCAAGGCGCCGGAACCGGCCATAGGCCTCGGCATAGGCCAGCGCCTGCGGCGTAGACCCGTGCGCACCAGGAATATGATCCCAATTGGGCGGATCGGGGTAGCCCGGCCTTCCGGTGTAGGGATAGCAGAAGACGACCGCCGTGCCGGGAACGCGGGCGAGGCTCACCGGGCTGCCCGAGGTTGCTTCGAGCGGCACATCCGGCATGGCGCGTCCCACCAGATGCTGGAGGAACCGCATGCCGCTCAGCCCTTCTCGCGCATCAGCCGGGCGCGCTCACGGTCCCAGGAGCGTTCTTTCAGCGTCTCACGCTTGTCATGCAGCTTCTTGCCGCGGGCCAGCGCGATGTCCACCTTCACCCGGCCGCGGCCGTTGAAGAACATCTTGAGCGGCACGATGGTGAGATGCTCCTTCAGCACGCCAGCCGCCAGCTTGTTGATCTCGCGCTTGTGAAGGAGGAGCTTGCGCGGCCGCTTCGGCTCATGGTTGAAGCGGTTGGCCTCGCGATATTCCGGGATGTTGGAATTGATCAGCCACAATTCGCCGCCCTTCATCGCCGCATAGGCCTCGGCCAGGTTGATGTGCCCGATGCGCAGCGATTTGACTTCTGAGCCCTGGAGCTCGATCCCCGCCTCGAAGGGCTGCAGGATCTCGTAATCGAAGCGGGCGCGCCGGTTGTCGGCGACGACCTTGATGCCGGCCTCTTTGCGCGGCGCCTTGGCGCCACCGCTCTTCGAGCTCATCTCAGTTGAGAAGCCCGGCGTGGACCAGAGCGGCGCGCACCGCCGTCTTGGTCGACTCAGCAACCGGCACCATCGGCAGACGCGCCTCGGCCGAGCACAGGCCGAGGAGGCTCGCGGCATACTTCACCGGGCCGGGGCTGGTCTCCACGAACAGCGCATGATGCAGCGGCATCAATCGGTCCTGCAGGGAGAGTGCCGTGGCATAATCGCCCCTGAGCGTGGCTTCCTGAAACTCAGCGCACAGCTTCGGCGCCACATTGGCGGAAACCGAGATGCAGCCAACCCCGCCATGGGCGTTGAAGCCGAGCGCCGTTCCATCCTCGCCCGAAAGCTGGATGAAATCCTTGCCCGAAGCAAGCCGCTGGCGCGACGGGCGCGTGAGATCGGCGGAGGCATCCTTGGTGCCGACGATGTTCTTGCAGTCATGCGAGAGCCGGGCCAGCGTCTCGACCGAGATGTTGGCCACCGTGCGGCCCGGCACGTTGTAGACGATGATCGGAATATCCACCGCGTCGGCGATCGCCCTGAAATGCGCGTAGAGGCCGTCCTGGGTGGGCTTGTTGTAGTAGGGAACGACGACCAGCGCCGCATCGGCCCCGGCCTCCCTGGCGTGGCGGGTGTAGTCAATCGCTTCCTGGGTGCTGTTGGAGCCGGTGCCGGCGATCACCGGCACACGGCCTTTCGCCTCGGCGATGCAGATTTCGATCACCTGCATGTGCTCTTCGGGGGTGAGTGTGGGGCTTTCGCCGGTGGTGCCCACCGGCACCAGCCCGTGCGAGCCCTGCGCGATCTGCCAGTTCACGAGTTTCCGGAAGGCCGCGACATCGACGCTGCCGTTCTTCATGGGAGTGATGAGGGCGGGGAAAGAACCTCTGAACGTCACGGCAAGCTGCTCCGGTAATGACTTCGAAACCATGTGGGGCCTAGATTCGCAGGTCTGCGGGGCCGCCGCCTGCGTAAGGCGCGGACCATAGACGTTTGCCGGAAGGGCGGCAAGCGCCGGAGGACAATGGCGCCATCGCCACGCTCCCGGCGCAATTGCCCCCTAGCGGCGGATGGAATCGTAATTGCTCTTGATGGAATTGTTCATGCGTATCACCCGGTTCCTGCGTGTCAGCCTGATTGCGATCGCCGCTTCCGCGGTGGCGTTGCCGCCGCTTGCCCTGAGCGGCGTGGGCGTCAGCGCGGCCGCTGCCGAACCCTCGGCGGCCGCCGTCCAGGCGGCGAAACTGGCGCTCAAGGGCGATTTCGTGGCGGCCGGCGAGGCCGCGCAGCGCTCGGGCGATGCCGCGGCGATCAAGCTTGTCGAACTCATCTATCTGCGCGATCACCCCAATGACGCGGGCTACCAGCGCATCATGGCGTTTCTCGACGCGGCGCCGAAATGGCCGCTGTCGGAATCCCTGCTGAAGCGCGCCGAGCGCTCGCTCTATGTCAACAAGGAAAACCCCGATCTCATCCTCGGCCACTTCGCCAAGCGCAAACCCGTGACGCCCGAGGGCTCGCTGGCGCTGGCCCGCGCGCTGATTGCCACGGGCGACGGCGATGGCGCCCGCCGCCAGGTCGCAGCCGTTTGGCTGAACCCCGAGATCACGCCTGAGCTGGAGAAGGCGGTGGCCGCCGAATTCGGCGGCATGCGCGGGGCGGAGGACCACAAGCGCCGCCTGTGGCGGCTGATCTATGCCCAGGAAACCAACGCGGCGATCCGCGCCGCCAGGCGCCTCTCCGGCGATCACCAGAAGGCCGCCGCGGTGGCCCAGAAGCTGATCCGCCGCGAGAAGGGCGCCGACCGGCTCTATGCCGGATTGCCCTCCGCGATGCGCGAGGCGCTGGCGATGAAATATGCGCTGACCCGCTTCTACCGCAGCAACGAGAACTATTCCAAGGCGCGCGCCATCCTGCTCGAGGTTCCGGCCGACAAGGCCAAGATGGGCGATGCCGAAGCCTGGTGGATCGCGCGGCGCATCGTGGCCCGGCACTCGGTCGGGATCAGCCACACCAAGTCCGCCAAAGCCGGCTACCAGATCGCCCGCGCCCACGGCTTTGCGGCGGGCGAGGCAGCGCTGGAGGGCGAATTCCTCGCCGGCTGGATCGCACTCCGCTACCTGAAGGACCCCGATACCGCCCTCAGGCATTTCCGGCGTCTCGCCGAACTCGCTGAAAGCCGCACCGAGAAGGCCAGAGCCAGCTACTGGACCGGCCGCGCGCAGGAAGCAATGGGCAACAAGACGGAGGCGAAGGCCGCCTACACCGCGGCCTCGCGCTTCTCGACGGTCTATTACGGGCAACTGGCGCGCGAAAAGATCGGGCTGGGCCGGGTTCCCGAGGAAATCGAAAGCGGCAAGGCCTCCGCCGCCGCTGAAGCCAGGGTCGCCAGGGACGAGGTGGTGCGGGCCTTCAACATCATGGCCGAGGCGGCCGACGACAGCGCGCTCTACATGTTCCTGTGGTCCTTCGCCAACCGCTTCGACAGCGCCGACGAAATGAACGCGGTGGCCAGCATCGTCTGGCGCGAGGGCGGCCCCACCATGGCCGTGAGGCTCGCCAAGGCCGCCGCGCAGCGCAACATCGATATCGACTCCTGGGGCTATCCGGTCCGCGCCCTGCCCGACTGGAAGCAGATCGGCAAGCCGGTGGAGAAGCCGCTGGTTTTCGCGCTGGCGAGGCAGGAGAGCGAATTCAATCCGAAGGCGGGGAGCCGGGTCGGCGCCCAGGGCCTGATGCAGATCATGCCGGGAACCGCGAAACTGATCGCCAAGCAGCACGGCATCCGGCATTCGCCCGACCGCCTGATGGACCCCGAATACAACGTGAAGCTTGGCGCCGCGCATCTCGGCGATCTCATTGCCGACTACGGCGGCTCCTATGTGCTCACGCTCGTCGCCTACAATGCGGGTCCGCGCCGGGTGCGCGAGTGGCTCGCCGAATATGGCGATTTGCGCACCGGCGAGGTCGATGCCATCGACTGGGTCGAATCGATCCCGTTCCAGGAAACACGCCAATATGTGCAGAAGGTGATGCAGAACCTGCACATCTACCGCTCGCGGCTGGCGCCCAGGACGGTCCGCCCGATGAGCGCCGACCTGATGCGGGGCGCGCGCACCGACAGCCTCAGCGTCGCCTCCACATCGCCGCCGGCGGAGGCCGAAGCCGCCGCCGAGCCTGATTGCCAGCGCAAATCGCTGACCAGCCTGATCGCCGGCTGCGACTGAGCCTTGCGGTGGCCTTCACCGGGAAGCTGTTTACCGCCGCCGACGGCACCCGCCTCTATGCGCGGGACTATTGGGCCACCGGCGCGGCGCTGACGCCCGTCGTCTGCCTTCCGGGTTTTTCGCGCAATTCGCGGGATTTCGAGGACCTGGCGCCCCGGCTGGCGGCGGCCCGCCGGGTGATCAGCGTCGATTTCCGCGGCCGCGGCCAGAGCGGCTGGGCCGATCCCGCGAGCTACCGCCCTGACCAGGAGGTGGCCGACACGCTGGCGGTGCTGGACGGGCTTGGCATCGAACGCTTCGCGGTGATCGGCACGTCGCGCGGCGGCATCGTGGCCATGGTGATGGCGGCGCGGGCGTTGCCGCGCCTCGCCGGCGTTCTGTTCAACGACATCGGCCCGAGGGCCGAGCCATCCGGGCTGCAGCGCATCAGCGGCTATCTCCGCCAGGACCGCGCCGTTGCGGACTGGGATGAAGCCGTGGCGGGCGAAAAGGCCGCCAAACCCAGGGTTACGGGTATGAGCGAGGCGACGTGGCTGGGCTATGACCGGCGCCAGAAACGCGAGGGAAACCGTGTGCAGAGCGCC
>DAISVW010000122.1:0-2345 GCA_036826695.1 Aestuariivirga sp. | reverse complement strand
CGCCCCGGCGGGGCGCGTTGTGCTCGCCCGCGGCCGCCCCCCCCCCCCCCCCCAAGCCCGGGTTTCCGGATCTGAGCGAGGCGCAGTGGCTGGCCTTTGCCCGGCGCCTGTACCGCGAGGAAAACGGTGTCCTGCGCGCCGACCACGACCCCGCCCTGGGCCAAGCCTTCCCCGGCGCCGCCGAGATCGCGGCGGGCAAGGTGCCGGAACTCTGGGGGCTCCTGCCTCTCCTCGCCGATGTGCCGTCCCTGGTGCTGCGGGGGGAACACTCGGACATCCTGAGCGCCGCGACGGGTGCCGCCATGCACCGGCAGCTCAGGCGGCTGGAGAGCGTGACCATCGGCAACCGGGGCCACGTGCCTTTCCTCGACGAGGCGGAAAGCCTCGCTGCCATCCAACGCTGGCTCGCCGCGGTGGACCGGGGCTGACCGGCCCCGCGGCTTCCGAATCACCTGACAGGGTCCGGGGTTCGCAAACCTTTGCAGAAAAAATTGCAGCGTATGAAATTGTTTTCATTACATTTTTGGCGTCTGAAACTGTGGCATTCAGGCAACGACCGGCGACAAATGAAACCCCAAAGCTCATTCACACGTTGCTTATTAGGATGATCGCGGCGACAGTCAGCCCGTGCCCGACTTCGTCGCGCATTCCTTCATGTTCCGTTTGCAGGGGATGGGGGAGCTACTCAAACTCCAAGCTTGGGAGATACCATAATGAAGTCCATTAAGCTGGCGCTCTTGGGTGGTGCGGCTCTTGCCGTGACCTCCGCTGCCGCTCACGCTGACGAGCTGGATGCCCTGAAGGCCCAGATCGAAGCCCTCAACGCCCGCATGGCCGCCATGGAGGCTGCTCCCGCGGTCCCCGCCGGCTACAGCCTGCTGGCCATTTCCGAAGGCCCGCAGGTGCAGACCCCCGGCCTGCCGATGACCAACCGCCAGATGGCCGCCTTTGGAAACGAGGCGACCTACATCAGCGTCCTGCCGACGGCTGATGCCCCGGCCGGCGCCACCATCACCTGGTCGGGCTATGCCCGCGCCGGTCTGGTCTACAATGATGAAACCGCTGACCTGAAGAGCCGTTTCACCCAGAATGGTGAAGACTATAGCCCGGTATCAGCCGCCAACGACGAGGTGTTGCTCGATCCCCGCGCCAAGCTGGAAAATGATACGAATGACACCGACGTCAAGGCCCGTGGCCAGATCCGTGTGACAGCCTCGACCGACACGGCCGTTGGTGAAGTCGGCGTGGACATCCGTCTGCGCGCCAACTTCGACGGCAACGGCAATGGTGCCGTCTACTCCGACGTGGCCTGGGGCAATTGGTCGATGACCCCGGAACTGACCTTCGGCGGCGGTTATGCCGGCTCGCTGGGCAACATCGGCTATGGCTATGACGGCGCCTGCACCTGCTATTATACCGACAACGCTGACGTGAACTTCAACCCGGGCGACACGACCCAGTTGCGTCTGTCCTACGCCTCGGGACCGTTCTCGATGGCAGTCGCTCTTGAAGACGCGTCGCTGAACGGCGCTTTCGTGGGCGATTCCGGCAACTCCGACACGCACGGCGACAAGCTGGGCGTCGCCGGTGAGATCAAGTACGCGGGCGACATCGTCAACGGCGAAATCGCCGGTGTATGGCGTGCCCGCGACGACAACAAAGAGCCGTCTGGTATCTACAATTACGATGCCAACTGGACTGACCTCTGGCAGGTTGGCGCGGGTCTCGGCTTTGCGCTGGGCGACATGGCCACCCTGTCTCTGTCTGGCGCCGTCGGTGAGGGCCCGTTCGAAACGGTGGCCGGCAGCGGCAGCAATGACGCTGGCGAAATCACCTCGGCCATTCCCTATAACCAGCAATGGTGGGGTCTGTCAGGCCTGATCTCAGCCAACCTGACCGACGCGATCCACGCCGAGGCGGCGGTAGGCTACAAGAGCCGCGAGGGCGACAGCTTCTCGCTGTCCACGGACCTGCTTGCGGCTGGCGAGGCCTATGGCACCAGAACTTGGAACAGCGATGGCGCCGAGTACGAGGTCTGGGCGGTGCTTGGCGGTATCTACTACGATCCCGTCGATCAGCTGACCATCGGCGTCGAAGCTGAATACTACACCACGGATGAGAGCGTGGACGCCAAGGTCACGGATACTGAGGTCGACGGCGATGAAACCGTCGTGCTGGATGAATTCGACCAGAAGCTTACATTCGACCGGACGAATTTCACGGTCGACTTCGTGGCGGTCTGGCGGTTCTGATCGGCACCACATTCTCCCGGAAACGGGCCGCAACGGCGGGGCGGTTTAATTTTTGGGACCTGGCAAACAAATAAAGCCAGGGACAGACCAGTG
>DAISVW010000121.1:0-7296 GCA_036826695.1 Aestuariivirga sp. | reverse complement strand
CACCTCCTCGCGGCGGCTTTGCGCCGACAAGGGCTGCACACGCGTCACCATGCGCTTGCCCGCCACCTCTTCCATCTTCGAGATCAGCATGTGCTGTGCGGCGCGGGCCGCCACCTGCGGGCTGTGGGTGACGGCGAGAACCTGCAGGCTCCCCGCAAGCCGCGCGAGCCTCGCCCCGATCGCATCGGCCACCGCGCCACCCACGCCGGTGTCGATCTCATCGAAGATCAGCGTCGGCGCCGAGCCCTTGGCGGCGAGGATCACCTTGAGCGCCAGCATGAAACGCGCCAGTTCGCCGCCGGAGGCCACTTTCATCAAGGGCGACAAGGGCGTCCCCGGATTGGCGGCCACCATGAATTCGACGCGGTCGATGCCATGGGCGGCGGGCTTGCCGGCATCGGTGTCGATCGCCGTGGCGAAGCGGGCGCGCTCGAGCTTCAGCGGCGGCAGTTCCGCCATCACCGCCTTGTCGAGGGCCCTGGCGGTCTTGCGGCGCCTGTTCGAGAGTTTCTCGGCAGCCGCGGCATAGGCCTCGCGCGCCGCCGCATGAGCCTTTTCGAGACTGGCGAGGCGGCCCGCGCCATCAGTGCGCGCCACCAGGTCGCGCTCGATCCGCGCCCGCGCATCGGCCAGCGTATCGACGCTGCATTTGAATTTCCGCGCTGCGGCGCGCAGCGCGAATAGGCGTTCCTCGGATTTCTCGAGGTCGCGCGGGTCGAACTGGAAAGACCGCCGCGCCTCGGCGATGGCGCGTTCGGCCTCGGCGATTTCGGCCAGCACCCGGTCAAGCGCCGCACACACCCGGTCGAGCCTGCCGCCAGCCCCCTCGCGGCGGCGCTCGAGCTTGCGCAGCGCCGCGTTGAGCCTGGCAACCGACGTGCCATCGCCCGCCAGCGCGTCCTCGGCCTCGCCGAGCGCGCCGGCGAACTGCTCGGCCGACATCATCATCTGGCGCGCCTCGGCGAGCTTCTCTTCCTCGCCCGGCAGCGGATCGAGCGCGCCCAGTTCGGCGGCCGCATGTTCGAGATATTCCCGCTCGGCCTCGGCACGGGCCATCAGGGCGCGGTGAGCGGAAAGCGCGTCCGCCGCGGCCGACGCCCTGGTCCACAACTGGCCAACCTCGCGCGCCTCGGCTTCGTGTCCGCCGAAGGCATCGAGCAGCTGGCGGTGCGCGGCGACATCGACCAGCGCGCGGTCGGCGTGCTGGCCGTGAATCTCGGCGAGCGCGCCGGCCAGCTGGCGCAGGAGGTTGAGGCTCACCGGCTGATCATTGACGGAGGCACGGCTCGGACCATCGGCGTTCTGGATGCGGCGGATCACGAGCTCGCCTTCCGCGTCGATCCCCTGCTCTTTCAGGAGAGCCACGGCCGGGTGTCCGGGAGAGAGCGTGAAGGCCGCCGTCACCACGCCGCGCTCGGCGCCACTTCTCACCAGCGCTGAATCACCGCGCGCTCCGAGCGCCAGGCCCAGCGCATCGAGCAGGATCGACTTGCCGGCACCAGTCTCGCCAGTGAGTACGGTCAATCCCTGATCAAGCGCGATGTCCAGCTTCTCGATCAGCACGATGTCGCGGATGGAAAGCGCGGTCAGCATGGGCCAAGTCTACAGCGGATTCGGGGAGCGAGGCGAGAGCCTCGCTACAGTGGATTGATGGTATCGAAGGCCCTGGAAATCCACGACTGCTGATTGGCCACGGGCTCGGAGCCGTCACTGGTCACCAGGCGGTAGGCGTCCTTGTACCACTGGGTCTCAGGGTAGTTGGCGCCCAGCACTGCCGCCGCCGTCTGGGCTTCCGACATGACGCCGAGCGCAATGTAGCCTTCGGTGAGGCGGTAGAGCGCTTCCGGCGTCTGGCTGGTGTTGCGGTACTCGGTGACAACCCGCTTGAAGCGGTTGATGCCTGCCAGATAGGCGCCCTGGCGGAAGTAGTAGCGGCCAATCTGCATCTCCTTGCCGGCCAGATGATCGCGCGCCACGATCACCTTTTCCTGGGCATCGGCGGCGTAGGCGGTGCCGGGGTAGCGTTGCGCCACTTCCTCGAGCGCGGCCACGGCCTTGACCGTTGCCGATTGATCCCGCTTGGTGTCGTTGATCTGGTTGTAATTGCAGATGGCGATCAGATAGTAGGCGTAGCCGGCATCGCGGTGGCCGGGATGGAGCGTCAGGAAGCGATTGGCCGCGTTGATCGAGTCATCCCATTTCGCGGCCTTGTAGCTGGCATAGGCCTGCATCAGGATCGCCTGGGTGGCATATTTCGAATAGGGAAACTTGCGCTCGACTTCGGCAAACTGCTTGATCGCCGTCTTCATGGAACCGCCATTGAGCGAAGCCAGTGCTTCGTTATAGGCCTTGGCGACCTCGGCACTGTCTCTTGCGGCCGCCATGTCCGGCGCAACCCCGGCCGAAAGTGCCGTGGAGGCGGATTCCGCGGCGGTGGTGTCGTCGCCCCAGATCCCGTCAATGCGGCCCGAGGAGCAGCCACCAAGCAGCGCCGCCATTCCGGCAACCGCCACCATGCGCGCGAAGGTCAATCTCAGTTCCAACCGCTACCCCACCGCTCAAGCCCGGCGGATGATCCGCCTGGAGGCCAGCGCCTTCGTCATAGTCCGGCAGTATAGAGGTTGCAAACCGGGCGGAAGTGTGACCGCCGGATTCCGGAATCCATATTCAAATTCAACTAGTTGGATTGACGGCGCAAGAAGGCCGGAATTTCCAGCTGGTCATCGTCGAGATTGAGCTCCGCCTGCTGCTGGGCTGGTTGCGGACGCAGCGCCGGGCTGGACGGGCGGGCGGCCGGGGCGGCTGCCGCCGGAGGCTGCACGCCAATCACCGGTTCGCGCGGCGCGGAGGCCGGTGCTTCTTCCTTGCGGCCCAGACCGACGCTGGCCAGACGCTGGAACAGGCCGGGCTTCTTCTTCTCCGCATGATCGGCGATCTTGTCGATGCGGCTCTTCTGCGCTTCGATCTGCCGCTTCACCTGTGGCGGGAACTCCTCGATGGGTGGCATGCGCGGGGGCCGCGGCGCCGGGGGAGCCGGAGGCTCCGTCGAGGCGAGAGGCGCCGCGGGCGCGGCTGCGGCCACCGGGACGGGCTCGACGGCGGGGCGCGGAGCGGCTGGCATTGGCGGCTGGGCCACGCGGGGCGCGATCGGCGCGGGTTGCGCCGGCGCCAGGCGGGGAATTGCCTGCTGCTTTCCGGTCCAGCCGAACACCGAGGGCTTCTCGGCGATCGCTTCGGTCGGTTCGGCGGGCTTGTTGCCTTTCAGCAGTTCGGCGGCGAGCCCGGTGGCAACGACCGAGACGCGCATGATACCCTCGAGCGACTCGTCGAAGGTGGCGCCGAGGATGATGTTGGCTTCAGGGTCGACTTCCTCGCGGATGCGGGTCGCGGCCTCGTCGACCTCATAGAGCGTCAGGGCGGGGCCGCCGGTGATCGAGATCAGCAGGCCCCTGGCGCCGCGCATCGACACATCGTCGAGCAGCGGGTTGGAAATGGCCGCTTCGGCGGCCTCGATGGCGCGTTTCTCGCCGGAGGCTTCGCCGGTGCCCATCATGGCACGGCCCATTTCGCTCATGACCGCACGGACGTCGGCGAAATCGAGGTTGATCAGGCCTTCCTTGGTCATCAGCTCGGTGATCGAGGCGACGCCGGAATAGAGCACCTGATCGGCCATCGCGAAGGCGGCGGCGAACGTCGTTTTCTCATTGGCGACGCGGAACAGGTTCTGGTTGGGAATGACGATCAGGGTGTCGACATGCTTGGCCAGCTGCTCGATGCCGCGCTCGGCCGTCTGCTGGCGGCGGATGCCCTCGAACTGGAACGGCTTGGTGACGACGCCGACGGTCAGGATGCCCTGCTCCTTGGCCGCCCGGGCGATGACCGGAGCAGCGCCGGTACCGGTGCCGCCGCCCATGCCGGCGGTGATGAAGGCCATGTGCGAACCGGCGAGATGGTCGAGGATTTCGGGCAGCGCCTCCTCGGCGGCGGCGGCGCCGATCTGCGGCTGAGATCCGGCGCCCAGCCCCTGTGTCAGGGCCGTACCCATCTGAATGCGGCGCTGCGCTGCGTTCTGCATCAGCGCCTGCGCATCGGTGTTGGCGACCACGAACTCGACCCCGGCGAGCCTGCTCTCAATCATGTTGTTGACGGCGTTGCCCCCGGCGCCGCCCACGCCAAACACCGTGATGCGGGGTTTGAGGTCCGAAAGGGAGGGAACGGTAAGGTTTATGGTCATGATGATCGGCGCCCAGAATTGATTTGCCGGAAACCATATTTCTTACCAATTCCCTAACCAATGGTTAACGAAGGCTAACAGAACCGGTCCCGGCGAATCAAAATGCGCCCTTGGCCCCCGGCTCACGGCCCCGCTTCAGCCCGAAGCCCGCTTGGCGGCCTGGCGGTGGGTTTCGGCGGCCCGGCTGGCCAGCACCTTGTCCACCCGGCGGCCGTCGAGGTCGACCACCTCGAAACGCCAGTTGCCGAGCTTCACCGCCTGGCCAAGCGAGGGGAGGTGCTTGAAGGCGTCGATCACCATCCCCGCCACCGTCTCGTAGCGGCGTTTGGGCGGCAGCGGACAGCCGATGAGCTCGGCCATCTCGTCGACCGCCATGTCGCCGGGAAGGAGCCAGGAGCCATCGTCGCGCTGGACCGCCCCGGTCTCGCCCTCGCCCGGCGGCTCGAGGCTCCCCGCAATGGCGCTGAGCAGGTCGGCGGCAGTGACGATGCCAAGTGTGCGGCCATATTCATCCTGCACGAAGGCCATGTGGATGGAGGAACCGCGAAACAGTTCCATGGCCTCGAGTGCTGGCATCGATTCCGGGATCACCGGCACCGTCTGCACAAGGCTTTGGATGTCGAGCTTACGCCGCGCCAGCAGCACGTCGGCCACATCCTTCACCACCAGAATGCCCGCCACCTCCTCGGGATTGGTGCCGTGCACCGGAATGCGCGAATGCGGCGTGGCCAGGATCTTCTTGCGGATTTCAGCGGGCTCATCGTCAAGCCCGATCATTTCGATGTCGGTCATCGGAGTCATCAGCGCGCGCACCGGCCGGTCGCCCAGACGCATCACCCCGGCGATCATGTCGCGCTCGCCGCTTTCGATGACGCCGGCCGACTCCGCCTCGGCGATGAGGCTGCGGATTTCCTCGTCCGTCACCATCGCCTCGGAGGCGGGCCTCAGGCCCAGAAGCCGAATGAGCGCCCGGCCCGAGCCATCGAGCAGCCACACGAAGGGTGCGGCCACCCGCGAAAGCAGGTCCATGGGATAGGCGACACGGCAGGCAATGGCCTCGGGATTGCGGAGCGCCAACTGCTTCGGCACCAGTTCACCGATGATCACCGAGACATAAGTGATGGCGGCGACGACGATCACATAGCCCAGAGGCCCCGCATAATCGGGCCGCAGCCCGGCGTATTCCAGCCAGCCAGCCATCCGGCTGCCCAGCGCCGCGCCGGAAAAGGCACCGGCCACGATGCCCACGAGGGTGATCCCCACCTGCACGGTGGAGAGAAACCGGCCGGGGTTCTCGGCGAGCCCGAGTGCGGTGCGCGCGCCCGCCACGCCGCGGTCACGCATGGCGCGCAGCCGGCCCATCCGGGAGGAGACGATGGCCAGCTCCGACATGGCGAGCAAGCCGTTCAGCGCAACCAGCGCCAGCACCAGCAGAAGTTCAAGAGACAGCATGGAGACCGGTCCTATAGCGGCAGCGGGCGCCGGGCGCAAATCGGGGGGAACGGGCGGCGGGGACTGGCGATCAAATCTCTCTCCACCCCGGGATTGATGGTTTCGTGCCGCTCCCTCTCATCACCCCCCTGTTGACGGCGTTCGTGCTGCCCACGCAGGGCCGGCTGTTGCTCGACACGTTCTGTCCAGCGACTTGGGAGGCCAGGCTTGATTCAATCAGACGACAGAGAAGTCCAAACCGAAAGAAGAGATGGCCAAATTCGACAGCGGGTTTGGGGCGAAGGAGGAGTCTGTTGCCAAGTCTTCCGGACTGCTTGTGAATAGACGTTCGCGCCAGAGTGCCTTCATTGCTGCCGACCGTCTAATCAGACGGGAACAGGGGCGTCCTGGCGCACGAGGCCTGCCGATTTCAGCTCCTGCCAGAAGGCCTTCGGAATCGGGTGCGCCACCAGCGCCAGGTTCTGGTTCATCTGTTCCACAGTGCGCGTGCCCGGCACATGCGAGGCGACCGCCGGGTGAGCGAGCAGGAACTGCAGCGCCGCGGCGGCCAGCGGCACGTTATGGCGCTTGCAGACGGCCTCGATCTTCCGGACCTTCTCCATGATGGGCGCAGGGGCCGGGGCATAGTTCCATTTGGCGCCGGGCACCGCGCCGGTGGCCAGAATGCCGCCGTTGAAGCCGCCGCCGATGACCAGCGCCGTGCCGCGGCGCTCGCACAGGGGAAGCAACTCATCGAGCGGCTCCTGCTCGAGCAGCGTATAGCGGCCGGCCACCAGCAGCGTGTCGAAGTCGCCGGCCTTCATGAAGTCAAGCATGACTTCCCAGTTGTTGACGCCGACGCCGATCGCCTTGACGAGCCCCTGTTCGCGCAGCTTCACCAGCGCCCGGTAGCAGCCGTCCATGGCCTGGCGGAAATAGACTTTCTGCATTTCGGGGCCGTGGGTGAACACGTCGGCGTCATGGATGAACAGGATGTCGATGTGTTCGAGCCCGAGCCTTTGCAGCGAATCCTCGAAACTCCGCATGGTGCCGTCATAGGAATAGTCGAAGCGGCTCTTGAAGGCGGCGCCGTCCACCCAGGGCTTGAAGTCGATGTCCTCGCGGCGCGCCGCCGTCAGCACCCGGCCCACCTTGCTCGAGATCACATAGTCGCGGCGCGGCTTCCAGCGCAGATAATGGCCGAGCCGCAACTCCGAGAGGCCATGGCCATAGTAAGGCGCAGTGTCGAAATAGCGCATGCCCGCATCCCAGGCGCGGTCGATCATGGCGCCGGCCTCTTGTTCGGGGATGGGCCTCAGGAAATTGCCGATCGGCGCTGCGCCGAAGCCCATGTCGGTGATGTCGAAGCCGACGCGGCCGAACTTGCGGATGTTGATGGCTGGCATATACAATCTCCTTGATGGCGACGATGGTCCGCCCCGGCAGCAACGCACAAAGCGCAGCCGCTGTCGAGACGGCGGGTTGAATAAGACCGGTTTGCGAGGAGGAAGGCGTGCAGGCAGCCTATGACTACATCATTTCCGGTGCGGGGCCGGCGGGCTGCGTTCTGGCGGCGCGGCTGACCGAGGATCCGGCGGTGAGCGTGCTGCTGGTCGAGGCGGGCGGGCCTG
>DAISVW010000120.1:0-7368 GCA_036826695.1 Aestuariivirga sp. | reverse complement strand
CTGAAGCTTCTGGAAGCTCTGCTGACGCGGAAGGAAGTATCCTGGGAAAGCCCGCGCTACAGCTTCCCGCCGCTGACCATCATGCCGCGGCCCGAGGACCCGATTCCGCTGATGGTGGCGGTGATGAACCCCGCCGGCATCGAGGCGGCGGCGAAAGCCGGATACCATGTGCAGACCACGCCGTTGGGCGGCAGCCACCAGCAGCTCCTCGACCAGGTTTCGGCCTTCGCGCGCGGCAGGGCAGCGGCCGGCCGTAGCCTGGATACCCGGCTCTCCTTGCAGCGCGGCATGTTCCTGGTGGCCAATGAGCGCGAGAAGCGCCACATCGCGGAACGGGCCTGGACCTATTACAAGAGCTTCGACAATGTGTTCGGTGGCCCCGGCATCGTCGACAACGGCATTATCCGGCCATTGCCGCGATCGCAGACGGTGGAGGAACTGGCCGCCAACCTGCTGCTGTGCGGCAAGCAGGAAATGATCGACCGTCTGGCGGTCTATGGCGACCTCGGCATCGACGAGGTATTGACGACCTCCAACTTCGGGCAGGACGAGCAGATGACCCTCGACATGATGAGCCGCTTCGCCGAAGAGGTGATGCCGCACTTCCGCACGCGCCAGCAGGCGGCCTGAAACGATCAAGGAGGATACCAGCCATGCCCATCATCCGCGTAGAAATGTTCAAGGGCCGCACGCCCCAGCAAAAGAAGGCTATCGCGCGCGAACTGATCGACGGCTTCATCCGCGGCAATGGCGGCGGCAACCCGGATGCCTTCGACGTGGTGTTCGTCGATGTCGACAAGCAGGACTGGGCCCACGGCTACGAGATGATGAGCGAGAAATACCCCGACAAATGAGCAAGGCCACGCCGGTCAAGTCCGCCTTCTCGGTCGAGGGCGAGGGCGAGCCGCTGTTCCTCATTCACGGAATCGGCGCCTCGCGCGCCTCGTTTGCCGGGCTCGTTCCATTTCTGAAGTCTTCCTATCGTTGCATTTCCTATGATCTGCGCGGCCACGGGGCATCGCCCACGCCGCGGCCACCCTATTCGCTCGATGACCTCGTCGAGGACCTCGAAGCGCTGCGAAAGGAGCTGGGGATCGCGCGTGCGCACTTTGCCGGCCATTCGCTGGGCGGCATGATCGGCCCCGCCTATGCGCGGAAATATCCACAGCATGTGCTGACGCTCGGGCTTTGGTCGACCGCCGCCTTCCGCGATCCCGATGACAGCGCCAAGGTGAAGGGCGTGGTTGCCGCGATGCGCGCCAAGGGTATTCCGCAGGTGCTCGAAACGCTGAAGGACCGCTGGTTCACGCCTGAATTCTCCGCCCGGCGCCCGGACGTGATCTCGCGGCGCATGCAGCAGGTGATCGACACCGACCCGGAGGTGTTCCTCTCGGTGTTTGACATCTATGCCGAAACCGAGATGGCGCCCTGGCTTCACGAGATCAGCCAGCCCTGCCTCGTGCTCACCGGCGAGAATGACGGCGGCTGCAATCCACGCCTCAACCGGCGAATCGCCGAGGCCCTTCCCCGCTCGGAACTGGTCATCCTTCCCGTTCTCCGCCATGCCATATTGCTGGAGGCCGCCGAGCAGGTGGCACCACCGGTTCTTGACTTCCTCGGGCGTCACCGGACAATCTGACTCCGGAACCGAATTACGGCCCTGTGGAGGAGACCGCATGCGGACCATCATCAGTCTGCCCGCCGTCGAGACGCCGTCGCTCATGCTGCGCGAGATCGAGGCGCGGGACGCCGCCGCGTTCTGCAACTTCATGATGCAGGAGGATTACCAGCGTTTTATTGCCATCCGCTTCAACCGCCCGGGGGACATTGCCGCCTTCGTCGGCCGTGCGGTGTCGCGGCAGACCGACGAGCGGCGCGGCGTCTTTCACCTGGCGGCCGAGGAAAAGCCGACGGGTGAGGCGATCGGCGATGGCTTCCTGATCATCGGCAGGCCCGGCAGCGTCGAGGTCGGCTGGGGCCTGCATCCCGCCATGTGGCAGATGGGGCTCGGCACCGAAATTGGCAGGGCACTTCTGGGGCTGGCCTTCGAGCGGCTGGGGGCCCGCCAGGCCTGGTGCAAAGTGATGAGCGGCAACACGGCGTCCGCGCGGCTGGCGCAGCGCATCGGCATGATGCACGCGGCGACGCACCCGGAATATCCGGTTGCCGCAGGTCAGCACGGGAAGGTGGATGTCTTCGCGATCACCGCCGAAGCCTATTTCGAAAGCGGATACTGAGCGCCATGGCCGCCATCCCCCCGCTTTGCGATTTCGGCTGGAAGGCGCCGGCCTTCACCCTTCCCGCCACTGACGGCAAGATCTATTCGCTCGATGGCCTCAAGGGACGCAACGGCACGCTGATCGCCTTCATCTGCAATCACTGCCCCTATGTGATCGCGGTGATCGGGCGGCTGGTGCGCGACGCCAAAGACCTGGCCCCGCTCGGCGTCAGCACCATCGCGATCAATTCCAACGACGCCACGCAATATCCGGAGGACGATTTCGCGGGCATGCAGGCCTTCGCCCGCCAGCACGGCTTTCCGTTTCCCTATCTCCATGACGAACAGCAGGCCGTGGCGCGCGCTTATGGCGCGGTGTGCACGCCGGATTTCTTCGGCTTCAATGCCGGTTTGGAACTGCAGTACCGCGGCCGCCTCGACGCCTCGCGCAAGGACCTGGCGCCTGACGCGCGCCGCGATCTCCATGAGGCCATGCGGCAGGTGGCGGAGACGGGACGGGGGCCCGCCGATCAGATCGCTTCCATGGGTTGCTCGATCAAATGGAAGGCGGCCTGAGCCTAAATTTTCCGCGCCCCGCTGGCATATCCATGCGGCGTGATCTACGATGCGAGAAAGACATAGGGAGACTGTGATGAGACAGGACAATGTTCCGCTGCGGGCCCGCCGCGAGGCCGGCGGCACGCCGCGCATGAAGGGCCGTTTCGAAATCAAATCCGAGACCGGCGTATTGAAGGACGTGCTGCTGGGGCCGGCCGAGAGCTTCCGCTGGATGGGTCTCGAGAACGCCGCGTGGTCGTCGCTGGTGCGCGACACGCTGCGCAAGGGCTACAAGTTCGACAAGCAGCTGGCCATGCGCCAGCACCGGGAGATGGTGGATGCCTACCATCAGGCGGGGGTGACCACGCATTTTCTGCCGGTCGACATGCACAATCCCTATCAGGTCTATGCCCGCGATTCCTCGTTCATGTCGCCTTATGGCGCGGTGCTCTGCCAGCTGGCCAACCCGCGGCGGCGTGGCGAATATGCCGCCGTGCTGCGCTTCTATCTCGAAAACAACGTTCCGATCTATGACATGATCTCGGCTGGCAATTTCGAGGGCGGCGACTTCAACATCATCCGCGATGGGCTGGCGCTGGTCGGTTACACCGATCACCGGTCGGAGGAGGTGGCGGCCCGCCAGGCCGCTGACTGGTTCATCAAGGAAGGCTGGGAAATCAAATATGCACCGATCGACCAGTTCTATGTGCACATCGACCTGATGGTCTGCATGCTGAACGAGCATTGCGCCGCCGTCTGCCTCGAGACCACCGAGGACGATGTGGTGGCGTGGCTCAAATCCAAGAAGATCGAGATCATTCCGGCGAGCTTCAAGGAGACCATGGCGCTGGGCTGCAACGTGGTGACGCTGGGCGGTGACCGGGTGCTCTCCACCGCCACCGCCACGGACCTCAACGCCAAGATGCGGGCCGCCGGCTTCACCGTCTATGACCCCGACATGAGCATGTTCCTGCAAGCCGGCGGCGGCGTGCACTGCATGTGCCAGCCGCTGTCACGCGAGGCGGCCTGAGCAAGAACTGCAGCGCAGCCTGGCACCTCCGGGGCTGAGCTATGGCAGAGATCAGGGTGTTTGGCGCGGGCCCATCGGGCCTGATGGCGGCGGAAGTGCTGGCAACCGCCGGACACCGCGTCACGATCCATGACCACATGGCCGCGCCTGCCCGCAAGTTTCTGCTCGCGGGCCGTGGTGGTCTTAACCTCACCCATTCCGAACCGCTTGAAACCTTGCTTGGCCGCTATGGCGATGCACGGCGCTTTCTGGAGCCTGCAATCCGCGCCTTTCCACCGGATGCGCTCATCGATTGGGCCAACGACCTCGGCATTGAGACTTTCATCGGAACATCGGGCCGGGTCTTCCCGAGGCAGATGAAGGCCTCGCCGCTGCTGCGCGCGTGGCTGAAGCGGCTTGCCGGCCTGGGCGTCACGCTCCACACCCGGTCTTCCTGGACTGGCTTTGACAGTGGCCCGGCCATTCTGGCGCTGGGTGGGGCAAGCTGGCCGCATCTCGGGTCGGATGCCGCATGGGTTCCAGCCTTCCGCGAAAGGGGCATTGCCGTCACCCCCTTCCAGCCATCCAACAGCCGCTTCGCCGTCAACTGGTCGCCGGTCTTCGCGGCGAAGTTCGCGGGCCAGCCGCTCAAGAACATCGCGCTCAGCTATGGGCAGCAGCGGGTGCGCGGCGAACTGATGATCTCGAGAGAGGGTATCGAAGGCGGGGCCATCTACGCCTTGTCACGCCACCTGCGTGACAACCCAGGCCAGCCGCTGCTGATCGCCCTGCGCCCCGATCTCTCCGCGGATGCGCTGGCCGCCAAGCTCGCCAGGCCGCGCGGCAAGGACTCGCTGTCGACTTTTCTCCGCAAGGCTGTCGGGCTCTCCCCACCGGCAATCGGGCTTCTGCGTGAAACCGGAACCCAGCCGGATGAAAAGGGTATCAAATCGCTGGCCGTCACCCTGGGGCCACCCATGGGCCTTGAGCGCGCCATTTCCTCCGCTGGCGGGGTCGCTCGCACAGAGTTCGATACGCATTTTCAATTGATCAAGGCGCCCGGCATCTACTGCGTGGGCGAGATGCTCGACTGGGAAGCCCCGACCGGCGGCTATCTGCTGCAGGCCTGCTTCTCGACCGCCGTGTGGGCGGCGCGGCATCTTGCCAGCATACTGGAAAAACGGTGAAAATCCGCCGATGACCTTGACAGACCGCCTGCGCGCCGAATTTGGAGAGAGTGCCCTGCTCATGGGCGCCGATATTGGCTCCCGCTACTGCTCGGACATGAGCGGTCTTGGTAAGTCGCCGCCCGCGCTGGTCATCCGTCCACGGAGCACTTCTGAAGTTTCCCACGTACTGCGCCTCTGCAATGAGGCATCAGCACCGGTGATCGTGCAGGGCGGTCTGACCGGGCTTGCCGGCGGCGCCGCTCCTCACGGAAACGAAATCGCCATCAGCCTTGAATTGATGCGCGGCATCGAAGAGGTCGATACAGCAGCCGCCACAATGGCCGTGAAGGCTGGAACGCCCCTCGCGGAATGCCAGGCGGCCGCGGCGGAACATGGTCTCTTTCTGGCGCTCGACCTTGGCTCACGCGGCTCCTGCCAGATCGGCGGCAATCTGGCGACCAACGCGGGCGGCATCCGTGTCATTCGCTATGGCATGATGCGCGAGCAGGTGCTTGGGCTGGAAGCGGTGCTGGCCGACGGCACCGTCGTCTCGTCCATGAACCGCATGCTCAAGAACAATGCCGGCTATGACCTGAAGCAGCTTTTCATCGGCTCGGAAGGCACCTTGGGCATCATCACCCGCGCGGTACTGCGGCTGCACCCGCCGCCGGGAGATATCGTGACGGCGCTGTGCGCCGTCGGTTCCTATCCGCAGGTTGTGGCGCTGCTGCGCCGTGCTCAGACCGGTCTTGGCGGCGTCATGGCCTTCGAGGCGATGTGGAAGGATTATTTCGCGTTCAACACTGACGCCCTGAAGCTGAGCTTCTTTGACCACGAACATCCGTTTTGCGTGATCCTCGAGACAGCTGCCGGCGTGGAAGCCACGCAGGCCTTTCTCGCGCACTGCATCGAGGACAGCCTTATCGAAGACGCGCTGATCGCCCAGTCTCAAGCCCAGGCGCGCGACATCTGGTCGGTGCGCGAAGGCTACCCGATCGAGACCCTGCCCAATCTTCTTAACTTCGACGTGAGCCTGCCCATCGGCATGATCGGCGACTATGCGGAGGCTTGCACGGCGGCGCTGCACAAGCGCTGGCCCGCCGCGCATGTTTCTTTCTACGGCCATGTCGGCGATTCCAACGTGCATATCTGCGTCTCGGCGGATTATGGCCCGGGCGAGTCGATGCATGACGTGGATGAGATCGTCTATCGTGTGCTTGGTGGCTATCAGGGCTCCATCTCGGCCGAGCATGGCATTGGCACGCTGAAGCGGCCCTACCTGCACCTCTCGCGCACGCCGGAGGAACTGGCGTTGATGCGAAGGCTCAAGCAGGCGCTTGATCCAAACGGTATTCTCAATCCCGGAAAGGTGATCTGAGATGGAAATTCTTGGCGGCATCGTGAACTCGCTGCTGGCGTTCCGGCTGCTGCTGGCCGTTCCGGCAGCCATCATGCTAGGGCAATTCGTGGCGAATGGTTATCGATGGGGCCTTCTCATCGACCAGTCCGGCGAATGGGCGATCCGCCTGTTGATACTGACGCTCGCCATCACTCCGCTGCGGCTCATGATAAAGCACCTGGGCCTTGGACCTCACTGGCCGATGTGGCTGTTCAAGCGCCGGCGGTCGCTCGGCCTTGCGGCATTTCTCTACGCCTCGTTGCATGCCTCAGCCTATCTGATCCGGCAGGCGAACCTCGACGTCGTGCTGTTTGATCTGCGTTTTGCGGAATACCTGTCGGGATGGATTGCGCTTCTCGGCATGCTGCTGCTGGCTGCAACGAGCAATGACGACGCGGTTCATCGTCTCGGCCTGTGGTGGAAGATGTTACAGCGCTTTGCCTATGTATCGTTGATCGCTGCAGTTTTGCACTGGTACCTGATCAGGCAGGATCACACGGCGCTTTGGCTTCACATCGTACCGCTGGCGGCGCTGGAGGCCTATCGAGTGTGGTACAATTTCACCCGTCCGGCCGGTCTGAAGCACTGAGACTTGCCCTGCAGAATTGCTGCGGAACAGGCAATCTATTCCGGCCATCGGCGCCAAAATACTGCCGCATTTTGGACGTCGAGCGAACAGTGCAGAGTACTCTTTCACGATGTTTACCGATTGTGTATTCAGGGCAGGTCTGGGGCAGAGGAAGTGGTGAGCAGATGGGCGTGAAAACTATGGTCCACAGCCGCATGGCGGCGCTGGCGCTCGTGGGCTTGGCAGCGGCGGCCTGCACGAGCATGAATGAACGTGCCGTCAAGGAGGAAACCACCGCTCCAAAGACGCTCTCAGCCGCTGAAATCCGGACCATTCTCGCCGGCAAGAGCTGGCGTTTCCAGGGCCCCAACAATACGGGCACGACCCTGTATGCAAATGACGGATCTTCACTCGTCGAGGTGGACGGCAAGGGCAGGACCAAGGGCC
>DAISVW010000119.1:0-7398 GCA_036826695.1 Aestuariivirga sp. | reverse complement strand
CAGTGCCGCCATCCGCCTCACGTCGCGGAGCAGGTCATCGCGAGCCGCCACCATGTCCGTGTCTCACTGGGCGGGCGCAAGGCGAACCGGGTTTCAGGCCCTTGAAATCGAACTCAATCTTAGGATGCTTTTTTTCCGTATTAACTCGTATAAAGTGAAAATTGTAAATTCCTCAACCGGGGGGCGTATGACCAGAGACCGCACTCAACCGTCGAAGACCATGCTGGTGCCAGAAGCTGCCGTTAAGATGATGGCGCGGGACGCCCCGGGACCCGATGAGCGGCAACGCGAAGCAGCGGAATACATCTCCGTAATGATCCTTGAACTGCGGAACCTTGCCCGGACGGCCAGGCTTTATCATGTCATGGTTCCCCTGGAATACGCTTATTACGAGGCCTTCAGCGTCGCCAACTGGATCGAAATTCCGGAGGCTGAGATTGAGCGCATCAAGCTGCTGTCAAGGGCCGGCGGCGACGGCGGAGGCCAGCCGGTTTCCTGATCCGCCGTTCACAGGGCGTGGCGGCTGGCACCCAGGGGTTCGGCATGGGCAATCACCCGGCGGATTTCCGGGAACCTCTCCTTGAGGCCTGCCTCGACCCGGTCCACGTCGTCGTGGATGCGCTCAACCGTCTCGCCGGGCGCGCAACGGCAGTGGTAGTGCAGGAACAGACCGATTTCATTCTGCCGCAACCTCACGCTGTGGACATCCGCGAGGCGGGGATGCCGGGCCGAGAGGTCGAGAAGGGCGGCGGAGACCCGGGCAGTCTTCTCGGGGTCCGCGTCCTGGCCTGACAGCATCCGCTCCGGCTGGGGCTCGATGTGGCTCTCGAATTCGGCATCGCTGCCCAGTTCGGCGCGGATCGCCTCCTCGAGGCTGGTGGCCGTCGCATGGGCTTCACCCACCGGCATCGTGCCATCGACCTCGAGATCGAAACTGATCGCCAGCCTGGACCCCAGCCTCTGGGCATTCAGATGGTGAATGGCGAGGTTGCGCCGGGCGGCGATCAGCATGACCTTCTGAAAGACCGACTCATCGTCCAGCGCCACGGGGTTGGCCGTCACCGTGACATCGGCGTTCGGGAACCGGCCGGTGATCACCCGATGGATCGTTTCCTTGGTCTTGACGATGTCGTCGATCGGCATGGTGCGGGCGACCTCCACGACGATCGAGGCAAAGAGCGTCGCTCCTCCGGGGCGGAGGCGGATCGTCCTGATCGCCAGGACGCCGTGAACATCGTTCACCAGCCCGCGAATGATCTCGGTTGCGCCGGCGGGCGCCGCGTCGAGAAGCGTGTTGAGGGTCCGGGCGCCCAATTGCCAGGCGGCGTGGGCGATGAACGCCGAGACAATGATGGCGGCAATTGAATCCGCCGCCGGCAGTCCCGCCCAGACCGCGCCCAGACCAAGGAGCACGACGATCGAACTCCACATGTCGGAGGAGAAATGCAGCGCGTCGGCTTCCAGCGCCTCGCTCGAGGTCTTCTCGGCGACGCGCTTCAGTGCCCGGGCGCGGTTGTAGTCGATGATGATCGATCCGGCGATGATGGCGACTGCCCACCAGGTGACCTCCACCTCATGGCCGCCATGCCACAGGAGCCTGCTCGCCGCCTCCCAGACGATCCAGCCCGTGACGAGAAACAGCAGCGCAGTCTCGACGAGCGCCGCCACGCTCTCGATCTTGGCGTGGCCGTAATGATGCTCGGCGTCGGCGGGGCGGTCCGACCAGCGGATTGCCATGTAGGTGATCACGGTGGCGCCGAAATCGATGATGCTGTGGATCGCTTCCGACAGAATACCGAGCGAGCCTGTAAACATGGCGGCCAGGAATTTCGCGCCAGCCAGACCCGCGCTGGCCGCCATGGAAAGCAGCGCCACCGATTGCTTTTCGGAACTGGACATGGCCCGTCATCTAGACCTGGCGGTGGCAAGCCTCAAGCCATACTTCGACGGCATGGGCCCCGGCGGGCGCAGCGGTTGCGCCGGCCGGGTGTTTGATGCTGGACTCCGCCAGAGAGTTCCCATGCCGAGTGATTCCACCATGACCGGCGAATTGCCGCTCCGCCGCGGCGGCGCCTACACCTTCGCGGCGCTGTTCGCGGTCGAATCCTTCGTCAGGGCGTTGAATTCGACGGTCATTTCGCTGCAGGCCTACGATATTCTCGGCACTGCCCAGAAAGTGAGCGTGCTGTCCACCGCCGTTTCCATGGCGGTTCTGATATCGACGCTGTTCCTGCCGCACATGCTGGGCCGGATGCGCCGCCGCTGGGCCTACACGCTGGGCGTGGCGATGATGATGGCGGCCAGCCTGGCGCTCGCCGCCCATGTGGTGGCAGGCCAGGCCGCCGGCATGCTGCTGCGCAACCTCGGAGCCGCGGTGCTCAACATCACGCTGCAGCTATACATCATGGATCACATCCGGCGCGCCGATCTGGCCCGCTCTGAGCCGTTGCGCATGAGCCTCTCGACGTTTTCCTGGACGGCGGGGCCGGCGCTTGGCGTATGGCTCTATGTCCACTACGGTCCATGGGCGCCGCAAGCGCTGGTGATTGCCGCCGCGGCGGCCTTGCTGGCGCTGTTCTGGCATCTGCGTCTTTCCGACACGCCGAACCCGGCTCCGCAATCGGAAGCCGAGCCCTTCGGCGCCTTTCGCAACCTGCGCCGCTTCATCGTTCAGCCACGCCTGCGGCTTGCCTGGCTCATCGCCTTCGGCCGCTCCTGTTTCTGGTCGACCTTCTTCATTTATGGCCCGCTGATGCTGGTTGAAGCGGGACTGCCCAAGACGGTCGGCGGACTGATGATTTCCGCGAGCCAGATGGTGCTGCTCACCGCATGGCTTTCCGGGCGTTTCGCCATCCGCTTCGGGGTACGTATGGTGATTGCAACCGCGTTCGTGCTCTGCGCGGTGACCTCGTTGATTGCCGGTATTGCCGGAACGGCCGCCCCCTATGTGGCGAATGACTGAATGCTTGCGGGATAAATCGCGGCCTCGGCGCTCGATGGGGTCGGCGGAATACCGTTCCTGCGCGCGGTGCGCCACCGCGAACGGCAGGAGATGACCGCGGTTTATCGAACCTACATCGATTGCTCGGAACTGATCCCGGCGTTCATTTTCGCCTTCGCGCTGCTCTACTTTCCGATCGGTATCGTGTTCGTGATCCTGGCGGCGGGGCTGTTTGTGATCGCCTGGGTAACGTGGCGCCATCTCCCACGATCGCTCTGATCAGACAGCGGGCTTGCGTTTCGCGAGGAGAAAACCGCCGATCACGCAGGCAAGGGCTGCCGCGAGATGCCAGGTGATCGGCTCGCCGATGACCGCCCAGGCCAGCAATACCCCCGAAACGGGCATCACGTAGCTTGCCATGCTCATGTAGGTCTGGCCCACCGTGACGGTGATGTGGGTGCGCAGCAGATAGGCCAGACCCGTGCAGACGAGGCCCAGATAGAGCGCCGCCAGCATGGCCGTGCCGCTCATCGCGGGCCATGGCGCGCCATCGAGCAAGAGGAGCGGGATCAGGGTGATGATGGCGATGCCCATGTTGACGGCTGTCATCATCGGCACGCTGGTGTGCCTGACGAAACGGATCAGCGTGCCCGCCGCCACATAGCAGAGCATGCCGCCGAAAACCGCCGCGTAAGCCAGCGCGTCGAAACCGGTGCCGCTGGCAAGACCGGGAGAAACGACCAGCGCAAGGCCAAGAAAGCCCAGAAGCATGCCGGCCGTCTTGTTCCCGGTGAAACGGTCATCGGGCGTGGTGAAATGCGCGGCAACCATCGTGGCGAGCGGACCCCCGCCCATGCTCAGCGAGGTGCCGCCCGCGGGAATGTGCAGCTCCGCCCAGGATATGAGATAGAACGGCCCAACCGTATTGAGCAGGCTCATGATGATGATCACCAGCCAGTCGTGGCGGGTGGGCGGCAGCGCGTCGCGCCGCAGCAGCGCGAAGGCGGCAATGGGCAGGAAGGCAATGGCGACACGGATCATCACCAGCCAGAGCGGTCCCGTCTCATGGACCGCGAGCTTGATCGCCAGGAACGCCGAACCCCAGATTGCGCCCAGCAGAGCAATCTTGAGGAAGTCGGCCATGCCAGGATGCCGAAGCTGCTGAGAGGGAGAGGCCATTCCACTTGACGGGCCGCGGCGGGCGGCGCAACAAATCCAACGCGAAAGAGGGACGGGATATGCCACAGACCATCGTGCATGGCTACAAGCAGCTCATGGCGGAGGCGGAAACAAGGGTCCGCAACATCGAGGCGGCGGCCGCGCTGAAGCTGAAGGCCGATGCCGGCGTAGTGATCGTCGACATCCGCGACCCGCGCGAGATCGAGCGCGAGGGGAAGATACCGGGATCGTTTCATGCCCCGCGCGGCATGCTCGAATTCTGGGTCGATCCCGAGAGCCCCTATCACAAGCCGGTGTTCGCCGAGGACAAGACCTTCATCATTCATTGCGCCTCGGGCTGGCGCTCACTGCTCGCCACCGACCTGTTGCAGCGCATGGGTCTGAAGCCGGTTCTGAACCTCAAGGGCGGATTCGGCGCGTGGAAAGAGGCAGGTGGACCCGTCGAAAGGCTCGAACCCAAATGAGCAAGCTGCATCTGGTGATCGGCAACAAGAATTACTCCTCATGGTCGCTGCGCCCTTGGATGTCGCTCAGCATGGCGGGCATCCCGTTCCGCGAAACGGTGATCCCGCTCGAAACGCCGGAGACGGCGGCGCTGATCAGCGAGCATTCGGCGGCGGGCCGGGTGCCGGTCTTGCACCATGGCCGGCAAACGGTGTGGGAGTCGCTCGCCATCATGGAATATCTTGCGGAACTGTTTCCGGAGAAGCATCTCTGGCCGAAGCCGGTATCGGCGCGGGCCGTGGCGCGTTCGATCTCCAATGAGATGCATGCGGGCTTTTCGCCGCTGCGCAACGCCTGCCCCATGAACATTCGGAGGCCAAGAAAGCCAGTTCCGATGACCGAGGCTGTTCACAGGGATATCGCCCGCATCGAGCACATCTGGCGCGGTTGCCGGGCGAAATTCGGCAAGGGCGGCAAGTTCCTTTTCGGCCGCTTCTCGATCGCCGATGCGATGTACACGCCGGTGGTCTCGCGCTTCGAGACCTATGCGGTTCCGGTGGCGGCCGAGACGCGGGCCTACATGGATGAGGTCCTGAATACGCCGGCTTTTCGGTCATGGAAGGAGGCGGCGCTCCAGGAAAGCTGGATCGTGCCTTCGGACGAGGTCGACTGAACGTTCTCAGTTGCGGGCCGGCTGGCTGATGGCGCGTCCATTGTGGCTCCAGTGAATGCCGCACTCGGTCTTGGGCGTTCCGGCCCAGCGCCCGGCGCGTGGGTCTAGTGGCGAGCCGCCGGGTTGGGTGCAGGGCTCGCAGCCGATCGAGTGATAGCCGATCTCCGTCAGCGGATGGCGGGGAAGGCCATGCGCGGCCAGGTAGCCCTGGATGTCGAGTGCCGAGAAACCGGCCAAAGGCTCCACCCTGAGGCGGCCATCTGCGATCGACAGAAAATCGAGCGTGGCGCGCGCCGCGCCATGGTAGCGCTTGCGGCCGGAGATGATCACGTCGATGCCCTGAAGCGCCTTTTGCAGTGGCAGGGTCTTGCGGATATGGCAGCAGTGATCGGCGTGGCGGCTGTGAAGTGCGCCATCGGCATCCTGCGCCGCCAGATCCGCCGCTTCCGGGGTGATGATCCGGACACCGGTGAGACCCAGGCGGTCGATCAGTCTCGACCGGTAGGAGAGCGTCTCCCAGAAATGCTTGCCGGTATCGAGGAAGATCACCGGCGTGGCAGGGTCAACCGACGCCACCATGTGGAGCAGGACCGCGGATTCAGCTCCGAACGACGAGACCACTGCGGCGCGGCCCGCGAAGTCCCGCAGGATGGGCTGAAGCAACTGCTCGCCTTCGAGCCCCGCGTAGCTCTCGAAGATCGTGCGTTCCAAGGCCCTTATCCGGCGTGTGGCTGTTCGAGCCAGGGTTCGGCGTCGGCGTGACGCTCGGTCCAGATGTCGGCTTCGGGATCGCGGCGGAACAGACCCCGCTGATAGGAGAGCGACATCTGGCGGGCCGCCTTCCGCCAGGTTTCCAGCGGGAAGCGGTCGCCGATCTCAAAGGCGTCGAAGCCCACCTGCAACATGAATTGCAGCTGATCCGGCAGGATATTGCCGGAGGCGCGGAGCTCTCCCTGATAGCCCATTTCGCGCAGCTTCCTGGCAAGCGAATAGGCGCGGCCGTCGTTGAACGCCGGAAACGGCAGCACGATGACGGAAAGGTCCGGCAACAGCCCGCCGAGGGACTCTGGCTTGTCGGTGTTGCCGAGCCTGACGCCCAGCCGGTTGCGCCGCCGTGACAGGGCGTCCTTGTTCTCGAGAAGCCTGGCCAGAGGCACGATGACGTCGCCGGACGCAGGCAGCGGCGTTTCGCCGTCGATCTCGACCCAGGTGTCGGGCACGATCGCATTGTGCTTAAGCAGCGGCATAGAGGGCCTCCTTGAACGGCTTGGCGCCGAGCCGGCGGTAGGTTCCGAGGAACTCCTCGCCGGGTTCGCGCAGCTTGAGGTAGGTGTCGAGGATGGTCTCGATGGCGTCGGGCACTTCATGTCCGGCGAAGCCGGGGCCCAGAATGGTGCCGATCGAGGCCTGCTCGGCGGACGAGCCGCCGAGCGTGATCTGGTAGAATTCCTCGCCCTTCTTGTCGAGGCCGAGGATGCCGATGTGGCCCACATGGTGATGGCCGCAGGCGTTGATGCAGCCGGAGATGTTGATCTTCAGCTTGCCGATCTCGTCCTGCAGATCGGGGTCCGCGAAGCGCAGGCCCAGCCTTTGTGCGACGGGGATCGAGCGCGCATTGGCGAGCGAGCAGTAATCGAGGCCGGGGCAGGCGATGATGTCGGTGACGAGGCCGGCATTGGCGGTCGCCAGCCCCGCCGCGCGCAGCGCCGCATGGAGCGCGGGAACGGCGTCGCGCCGCACATGCGGCAGCACGATGTTCTGCTCGTGGCTGACGCGCAGCTCGCCGCCGTAGAAACGCTCGGCGATGTCCGCGAGCGTCTCCATCTGCGCCGCGGTCGCGTCGCCGGGCGCTCCGCCGATCGGCTTCAGCGAGACCGTCGCGATCGCGTAGCCCGGCATGCGATGCGGGTGGAGATTGCAGCGGGCGAAGCGGCGCAACTCCGGATCGGCGCCCAGGGCGGCGTCGAAGGCAGGCGCGGCTTGCGAAAGCTCCGCGAGCGGCGGCGGCGCGAAATACGCTGCGATGCGCGCGATCTCGTCGGCCGGCAGCTGCGGCGCGGCCCTGCGCGTCTCGACGAACGCGGCCTCGATCGCGGAGGCGATCTCCGCCGGGCCTTTCTCGTGGACGAGGATCTTGATCCGCGCCTTGTACTTGTTGTCG
>DAISVW010000118.1:0-7399 GCA_036826695.1 Aestuariivirga sp. | reverse complement strand
GTCCTTCAGCCACTGCGTCACCGTGGCGTCCTGCGCCATGGCTTCGCTGCCGATCAGGCTGGTGTCGCCGAAGCAGCCGCGGCTGTTGCCGAGCAGGCCGGCGTTGAAGGCCGAGAAGCCGACGCCGGCGAGGCCAACCTTCTTGAGGAACTCGCGCTTCGAGATGCGGCGGGAGGCGAAGGCCTGCGCCAGATCTGCGATATAGGTCTTTCTGTCGTGGTCTCTAAAGCTCATTTGTATGTTCTCCCATGGGTTTGAGCTGAAGTTCTCGACCGCGGACTCACTCTTTCAGAGAACCGAGCGTGAGGCCGCGGACCAGATGGCGTTGCACCAGCAAGATGAAGCTGCATCCCGGAATGACGCCGGCCATGCCGAGCGCCGAGATGTAGCCCCATTCGTTGCCGGTGGAAGTGACGAAAGTCGAAATCTTGACGGGCACGGTGCGGATGTCGGTGGTGAGCATCAGCGAGATCAGGAACTCCGTCCATGAAAAGACGAAGCACAGCACCGCGCAGGCGGCGACGCCGCCCTTCACCATCGGCAGCACCACCTTCCGGAATACCTGCCAGCGGGTGGCGCCGTCGATCATCGCCGCCTCGTCGACGTCCTTCGGCACGTCGTCGAAGAACGACTTCATGAGCAAGAGCGCGATCGGCAGGTTCATCAGGGCATAGATCAGGATGAGGCCCAGATAGCCGAGGAAGATGTTGTTGACGTCGCGCATGCCGAAGTCGCGGTAGATCAGCACCAGCGGCACGACCAGCGCCACGGGCGGCATGAAACGCTGCCCCAGCACCCAGTTGAGGTAGGAGGAGCGGCCCCGGAACGCCATGCGTGACAGGCCATAGGCCGCGAACACCGCGACACCGACCGAGACCAGTGTGGCGCCGAGCGCGATGACGATCGAATCGAACAGCGACTGGCGGGAATCATAGGATCCGGCGCCCGCCGAGCCCACGGCGATGCCCTGATCCTCGGCAGTGGCCAGCCGCGACTGGCCCAGCACCGTCACCCGGTAGTTTTCCAGCGTCGGCTCGAAACTGAACCAGTTGATGCCGTCCTTGTCGAAGATGGCATAGTCCGGCTTGATCGAGGTGAGCCCCCACCAGAACAGCGGAAACATGAAGGCGCCGACCACCAGCACGGCGAAAATGTCGCGAAGGATGACGCTGGCCTGGGAGCGGTACATCAGAGTTTCACCCTGAAGACTTTCATGAACAGCGTCGAGGTGATGATGATCAGGAACAGCGTGACGAGCGCAATCGTCGAGGCGTAATTGAACACGCCCTTGGTGAAGGCCTCCTGGGTGGCATAGGTGGGAAGGGTGAGGGTCGCAGTGCCGGGCCCGCGCGACGTCATGACGTGGATGTAGTCGCCCATGCTGAACAGATCGATGCCGCGGATCTGCACCGCGATGGCGATCACCTTCGACATCATCGGCAGCGTGAGCCTGACGAACACCTGCCAGGCGTTGGCGCCGGCGATGGCCGCGGCCTCGAACGGCGCCTTGGGCAGCGAGCGCAGCCCCGCCAGCATGATCAGCACCATGAAGGGCGTCCATTGCCAGACATCGGCGAGGATCACGCCCATCATCGCCAGCGGCAGGATTTTCACCGTCTCGCCGAGAATGGTGACGGCGAAGGGGGCGGAGCCGTTGGCGAGAATCGGCGGCTGGGTTGGGTCAAGCACGCCGATGGCGTGAAGCCCGTGCGCCAGCACGCCGAAGGAGCCGTTCAGCATGAGCAGGAACATCATCGCCGTCACCGCCGGCGGCATCACCAGCGGCAAGGTCATCAGGGCACGGAGCAAGGCGTAGCCGCGCCGCTCAGAATCTAGAAGCAATGCGATGGCGAGGCCCAGCACCAGCTGCAGGAACAGCGCCACGAAGGTGTAGACGAAGGTGTTGATCAGCGCCGTGACCATGTTCGGGTCGGCGAAAATCTTGCTCCAGTTGAACAGCGGGTCGAGCACCATCTGGCGGCGGCCCGGCGGCACCCGGTTGATCGACAGCCAGATGGCATAGAGCAGCGGATAGATGCCGAGCACGATCATCAGCGCCGCCGCCGGAAACAGCCAGGGTATCGGATGCTCGGAGGGCAGCCACCGCGGCAGCCAGGGGCGGCGGCCCGGCGGACCGTCCGCAGCCACGGCGAGACCAGCTGCATCAGCAGGCATCTATGACGTTCTCCCAGGCACCCGTCTGGCGGGAAGCACTTTTGTTCTTTGCAGATTGCAAAATTTCATCAACTGTAGAGGCTGCGGCCCTCACGAGTCAACTTAAAGCGCCGTCACCTTTTGGTAGGTCACCGCAACGAAAAGGCATCCGGACGGCATCAAAAACGCAACATTTCGCAACCATTTTGCAACATGAATCGCGCGGTGTTCAGAGCGCGTGAAAGCGCGTATCGGCCTGGTCGAGGCGGCGGCGGATCTGGGTCACCAGCAGGCTGTCGTCCGGCACGCAATTGTCATAGGTAAGCCTGGTGCCCGCGGTGATCGGCTTGACGACTTTCGCCCCCTGCGCCAGCCCCAGCGGCAAGGCATTGGCATTGCGCGCCGCGGCGTGGGTCATCGCCCAGGCGCGATAATCGGCTTCACCGATGCGGCCCAGGATCTCCCCGGGGCGGAGATCGCGCTTGGCAAGCGTCACGGCCTCGGCAACCGGCTGTTGCAACGGCACCATGTCGGCCTGCCGGTGCAGCACGGCCCGGGCAGCCGACAGCGGCACCTCGAGGCTGGTCAGGTGATAGGGGCGTAACAGCGCGAAATAAGGGCCTTTTCCAACCTTGAGGTCGATCATCCGCTCCTGCAGGCGGGGGTGATCGGTGGTGACGATGCAGAACACGCCGGGTGCCACGCCCTTGCCGACCGAGTAATCCACGCAACCCCTGCGTGAGAGGAGGCCGCCATCCTCCTTGGGGATCAGCACCGAAGCCAGCTGGTCTCGCGCGGCGGCGGGGCCATGCATGCCGGGCACGTCCGGCACCAGCCCGGTGCAATTGGCGATCGCCACCATCTCCACCATGGTCTTGGAGCCGTCGACGAATTCCACCAGCATCCGGGCATTCATGTTGCGGGCCGCCGCTTCGGCCTCATAGTCGGCCGGAACCGCGTCGAATTTCAATGGGTTGTTCTTGCCCTTGCCGGCGCAGACGACCTCGAGCCCGATCGACTGCGCAAAGCCGATGAGTTCCAGCGCCGCGGCGGGTTCGTCTCCCGCCGCTCCGGTGTAAACGACTCCAGCGCGGCGGGCGGCCTCGTGCAAATGGCGGCCGATGGTGATGTCGGCCTCGACATTGAGCATCACCACATGCTTGCCGTTGGCGATGGCTTCGAGCGCGAATTGCGTGCCGGTGTTGGGGTTGCCGGTTGCATCGATCATCACATCCACGAGGCCCGCGCGCGCCAGAACCGCGGGGTCGGAGGTGATCGCTATCTTCCCGTTTTCAATGGCGGAATCGATGTCGGCGGATGTTTCGGCATAGCCCGTCTGGTCGTCGGCGAAGCCGGCCATGGCGGCGGCTGCCTTGGCCTGCGGCGGGCGCATTTCGGCAACCGCCCCCAGCCTGAGGCCCGGCATGCGGCCGAGCTGCACCACGATGTCGGTTCCCATCTGGCCGCAACCGGCAAGACCGATGGTGACGGGCCGTCCCGCCGCGGCGCGGGCTTTCAGTTCGGCAACGAGCGGGGAAACACCGGCGAGCACGGGGTTGCTTGCCTTTCCGGCGGTTGAGTCCTGACAGTTCTAGACCCTGGCCAAGCGCTTGTCATCTGCCGAAGACGCGCCGCGATTGACGCCATTCCCGGGAATGAGCAGATTATCCAAAAGCGGGAAGAGGCATGAGCCAGGGAAATCCTCGCGGCATCGCGGTCGTCGATGTCGGCTATACCAACACCAAGATCGCCCTGTTCTCGCCGTCAGGCGAGTTGGTGGCGGAGCGGAAGGCCGCGAACCGCCATGCGGCCGGCCCGCCCTACCCCCATATCGACCCGGAACCGATGCTGGCGCTGTGCCGCAGCGCCCTCCCGGAGCTCGATGCCATCCTGCCCGTCGATGCGATCATGCCGGCCGCCCATGGCGCGGCCATGGCCTGCCTCGATGCGGACGGCAACCTCGCGCTCCCGATCATGGACTACAACAGCGAGCCGCCCGAAGCGATCATTGCCGATTACCGCAAGATCATGCCGTCTTTCGACGAGGCCCTGTGCCCGCTGCTGCCGATGGCCATCACCCATGGGTTGCAGCTTTATTGGCAGATGAGGATGTGGCCACAGGAATTCGCGCGCGTGCGCACCATGCTGCCGTGGATCCAGTATGTCGGCTACCGGCTGTCCGGCGTACCGGTCACCGAGATATCCTCGATGTCCTGCCAGACGCACCTGATGGACAGCCGCCGCCAGCAGCCCTCGGCGATGGCCCGCAGTCTCGGCTGGGACAGGCTTTTCCCGCGCATGGCCAAGGCGTGGGAGGCGGTCGGAACGCTGAAACCCGAATTCCGTGGTGGCGGTTTCCGTGGCCGCGCCGCGGTACTGGGCGGGGTGCACGACTCAACCGGCAATTTCATGCGCTACGTGTGTGCCGGGCTTGACCGTTTCACGCTGGTTTCAACCGGCACCTGGAGCATCAGCTTCGACCCGTCAGCGTCGGTCGACGTGCTCGACCCCGCCCGCGACACCAATACCAACACCGATGTGCTGGGACGCACCGTGTGTTGCAGCCGTTTCTTCGGCGGCAAGGAATTCGAGGCGGTGGCAGGCGGTGCGCCCGCGGAGGCGGGGGATATCGATTGCGTGGCAGACCTCGTGGCGCGTGGCACCAGGGCCGTCCCATCCTTCACCATGACCAGCGGCCCGGTACCGGACTCGCTCGGCAAGGGCGTGATCGAAGGCCCACCGCCGTCCGGCGAGCGCGAACAGGCCTCGCTGGCGGCACTCTATTGCGCGCAAATGGTGAGCGAGCAGCTTGACGCCATCGCCTCGCGCGACGAGATCATCGTCGATGGGCCGTTTTCCCAGAACCCTGTGCTGCTGGCCGTGCTGGCGCAGCTGCGGCCCGGCCAGGCGGTGAAGGCCTCGGCCCTGCGCGACGGAACCGCCGCCGGAGCCGCCGCCATCGCGCTCATCGACGAGGGCCGTCTGCCGACCATCGCCCTGAAGCTGACCGATGTAAAACCTGCAGCGATTCCAATGCTTTCTGCCTACCATGCAGCGTGGAAGGCCAGCGCCTACCGGGCCGCCTGACGGGCCCGCAAGCCTGGCAAAAGCATTGTTAACCCTACCGCAATCTTAGCCGCGCATGCTGATCACGAGTGAGTCTGTCGCGTGAGGTCTTGAGTATGGACGGTTCGGTTCTGGAAGTCCCGTGTTTCACGCTGGTGTGCCCCGGCTATCGCTCGACGGTGAGCCATGCCGGCGCCTCGGTGACGGCCGGAAGGCTCGCCCTGGCGATCGGCGCCGAGGTGGTCGCAGAACTCGATGACGGCGACCTTGCCGAGAGCTGGGCGGCGACCGCCGATCTATCCGCCGATGAAGCCGCGGAAATGAGTGAAACCGCCGGCCTGCATCTGATCGAGATGCTGGAGGATGGCCTGTCGGCCGCTGATATCTCCGAAGCGGTGATCGATGCGGCAGTCGTATTTCTGCTGGCGATGAAACGCCATGGTGTGTCCGATCCCCGGCGGATTCCCGCCTGCACCGTGCGCTGGGCTTTGCACGGTGAACGGGAACGGGTTAACATCGCATCGTGAAAAAGCGTCCGCCAGACGTGATACCGCCAGTTTCGGCCGACGCCTACGGCAAGGCCTTGCGCGGCATCGGGTTCAACCTTCTGGTGCGGGATGTGCCGCGCGCCGTTCGCTTCGCGACCGAGGTCTTGGGCGCCACCAGCTTCCATGATGATGAGGATTTCGCCGCGCTGCGCTGGAACGGCGCCGATTTCATGTTTCACGCCGATCACACCTATCGGGGCAACCCGCTGTCCGGCGTTGTCACCGGCGTCGAAGGCCGGGGGGCGGGTGTCGAATTGCGGCTCTATGGCTGCGACCCGGATGTCGCGGAAGCCAGGGCGCGGCAAATGGGCTTCACCGTGCTGGCGGGCTCCCTCGACAAGCCCCATGGCCTGCGGGAATGCGTGATCCTCGATGACGAAGGCTATGCCTGGGTGCCGTCGGTCGCCACCAAAGGCTAAGGATTGACCCTTGCCCGGACGCGGCCCGGCTTCTAGTAGTCTGGCTTCTGTTTCATCAGTCAGGCAAGGTTTGGTTCATGGTCAAGGACATCGGGCATTTCATCGGCGGCAAGCGCGTACCTGGCACGTCGGGGCGGTTCGCAGAGGTTTACAACCCCAACACAGGCGAAGTCTCCGCCCATGTGGCGCTCGCCTCGCAGGCTGAGCTCGACGCCGCCGTCGCCGATGCCAGGGCAGCCCAGCCGGGCTGGGCAGCCAAGAACCCGCAGGTGCGGGCCCGGGTCATGATGCGCTTTCTGGAACTGGCGCGCATCCATGCCGAGGAACTGGCGATGCTCATTTCCATGGAGCATGGCAAGACCATTCCGGACGCCCTCGGCGACCTGCAGCGCGGCGTCGAGGTGGTGGAATTCGCCTGCGGCATCCCGCATCTTCTCAAGGGCGAGTACACCGACGGCGCCGGACCCGGCATCGACATGTATTCGATGCGCCAGCCGCTGGGCGTCACCGCCGGCATCACCCCGTTCAATTTCCCGGCCATGATCCCGCTGTGGAAGGCGGCCCCGGCCATTGCCTGCGGCAATGCCTTCATTCTCAAGCCCTCGGAGCGCGACCCGTCCTGCCCCCTGCGGCTGGCGGAATTGTTCCTTGAAGCCGGCCTGCCGCCCGGCATCCTCAATGTCGTCAACGGCGACAAGGAGGCGGTCGATGGCATCCTCGACCATCCGGACATCGCCGCCGTCGGCTTCGTCGGCTCCACCGCCATCGCGCAATATGTCTATGGCCGGGCCGCCAACAATGGCAAACGCGCGCAATGCTTTGGCGGCGCCAAGAACCACATGCTGATCATGCCGGACGCCGACATGGACAAGGCCGTCGATGCGCTGATCGGCGCCGGCTACGGCTCGGCTGGCGAACGCTGCATGGCGATCTCGGTGGCGGTACCGGTCGGCGAGGCCACCGCCAACCTGCTGGTCGAGAAGCTGATCCCGCGCGTCGAGAAGCTGAAGGTGGGCCTCTCCACCGACCGCGAGGCCGACTACGGCCCGATCGTCACCAAACAGGCGCTGGACCGCGTCAGAGGCTACATCGACCTCGGCATCAAGGAAGGCGCCCGCCTCAAGGTGGATGGCCGCGGCTGCAGGATGCAGGGCTATGAGAACGGGTTCTTCCTCGGCGGCTCACTGTTCGACAACGTGACGAAGGACATGC
>DAISVW010000117.1:0-7413 GCA_036826695.1 Aestuariivirga sp. | reverse complement strand
TCGCCCAGGCCGCCGTCGAGCGTGTCGTTGCCAGCGCCGCCGAGGAGCGTGTCGTCGGAAGCAGATCCGACTAAGCTGTCATTGCCGGGAGTTCCAGTGAAAATCGGCATCCGTGATGACTCCAATAAGGCATGTGCTCAGAAGTCTTTCTACTCCGGCTGGCTAATCATCAATTTTTTCAATATGATCACTTGCCACGCCTAGAATAAGTTTACATAACTAGCGACATTACAAAATTTTAACTGTTTGTCAATCTTCATTGAAACAGGACCCCCTATCGGCGTCCAAAAGGGACCCCCCGTTTTGATGAGACGGACGCGCCCGGAGGCGATGCGCGGAGCCATTGGCGTAGCGCAGCGCATCGCCGGAGGGCGCCTTGGGGGATGTTGTCAGGCCCGGTTCTTGAGCCGCCAGCTGTCGTTGCCGGTTTTGATGATGTCGCAGCGATGGGTAAGCCGGTTGCGCCGGTCGAGCAGCGCGCTGACACGCGGCCCATCTCCGGCACGCGGCTGATCCGGGAGTATCAGGGTGTCGCGCATTGCGTCAGGGTGCGCGAGAATGATGTCGAGTACCAGGGCCGGCCCAAAGAGTCGCTCTCGGCCATCGCCAGATGGATCGAGACATCCGGGCGCTGTTTCAAGCGAGTCAGGTCTGGCGCTAATGCAGCTTCAGCCGTGGGCGGATGACCCGGTTGACGTGGCCGACCGCGACCAGAGCGAGACCCCGGACCCAGCCGTGGATGGCGATCAGGTGCATTCGATAGAGCGAGACGTAGACCATCCGGGCGAGGCGGCCCTCGATCGCCATGCGCCCACCGACAAGGTTGCCCATCAGGCTGCCAACCGTCGAATAGCGTGACAGCGAGACGAGCGAGCCCTTGTCGCGATAGACAAAGGGCGCCAGGTCGGTCCGGCCGGCGATGAGCGCCTTCAGATTATCGAACGCGGTGGCCGCCATCTGGTGGGCGGCCTGGGCGCGCGGCGGCACCCCCCGTGTCTCGCCCGGCGGCACCAGGGAGGCGCAATCGCCGATCGCGAAGATGCGCCCGTCCCTGGTCGTCTGCAGCGTCGGGGTCACCACGAGCTGATTGGCCTTGTTGGTCTCCAGGCCGCCGATGTCCTTCAGGAGGTCAGGGCCACGCACGCCGGCCGCCCACACCTTCAGGTTGGCGCGAAGGCTGCCGTCACCGGTGACGACCTCGCCGGCGCGCACCTCGATCACCTTGGTGTTGACGAGCACGCGCACTCCGAGATTTTCGAGTTCGGCTTTGGCGGCCTCGGCCAGTTTTTCCGGAAGGGCGGGCAGGATGCGCGGGCCTGCCTCGATGAGGGTGACGCTCAGCCGGCTCTCGTCAAACACTTCCAGCCCATAGTGCCGAAGCGCCGAGGCGGCGTTGAAGAGTTCCGCGGCGAGTTCCACGCCGGTCGCCCCGCCGCCGACGATGACGATTTCCACGCGCGCGGCTGGGTCGGTCGAGCGGGAGACCCGAAGGCAGTTGTCGAGGAGCTTCTGGCGAAACCGGTCCGCCTCGCGCCGGCTGTCCAGGAACAGGCAATGCTGCCGCGCACCGGGCGCGCCGAAATCATTGGACACCGCGCCGAGCGCCAGGACCAGATAGTCGTAACGGATGCGGTGGCGGCCGGACAGTTCGGAGCCATCCTCGTCAAGAAGCGGCGCGATAACAACCTGCCGCGCTTCGCGATCGATCGATTCCAGACTGCCGAGAAAGAAGCGGTATCCCCAGCGATGGCCGTGGCCGCGGTAGCCGACCTCGTCCAGATTGGCGTCGAGCGACCCGGCGGCGACCTCGTGCAGCAGCGGCTTCCAGATATGGGTGTTGTTGCGTTCGACAAGGATGACGTCGAAATCCTCGCGGCCATAACGAGAGCCGAGCTTGCGGACGAGTTCAAGCCCGCCAGCGCCGCCGCCGACCACGACGATCTGCGTCTTCAGCTTCTTCGCCACCACCGGCTTGTCGAAGCCGATCGCTGGCCGCCCGATCTGATCCAGCATCACGCACCCTCAGACGCTGTATTGCGAATTTGCGCAGCGCACGCAAGCCTCGATCAGCGCTTCGCCGGCACCGCAGTCCGGCGCCCGGCGCGAGGCACATGGTTCAAGCACTGTTCAGAAATGGCAGCGGGAATTCCGGTTTGCCGACATGGTCAGCAGGCGCTGACCAAGACGCCGGAGGCCTCGCGGGGCTTCGTTGTTTCCGCCCCGGTCCTACTGGACGTCGATGCACACGACGGCGAAGGCAAAGCCCTCTTCGCCTTCCCGCCCGGCGAAACTGTCCGTGGGTCCCGGGAGCCAGAGCGGACCAAGCCCGCCGAGGCTTCAGCTGTAACCCAGGGATTGGTCGAGCTTTGACCTCACCATTTCGTCAAGCACGTTCTTCTGTTCGGGCGTCAGGTAATCAGCATAACCGCCGATCTTGCCACGCCTCACCTTGAACGACTCGGTGTCGCCTGCAGCGCCCGGACTGAGAATCGAAAGACCAAACGTTCCCTGCGCCTCCTTCTCTTTCATGCGGCTGAAATCACCTGCAGAAACCGCCAGCTGAAGCTCCTCCGCGGTCACATCAGGCTGTATGAATTTCATCACGGCAGCGAGTTGATTCTCCGTATCGGTTCGGAGCGTTTCGTACTTGACCATGATGGATCTGGGGTGCCGGCGAACGGCGGCTGACCAGTAATTCATGAAATCGATGATCCTGATCATGCCGTAGTGCGGGTTGACGGCATATGAAAAAGGGCCATCGGCTTCCACCGTATCCGGCACGCCCCGGACAAGCCGCTCGATCTTCGAGGATCGCTTGGAAATCGAAAAATACTGGGATATCACCACGTCCCGCGGATCGCGAAGCAGCAAAACGATCCTTTTTCCCGCCATTCGCCGTTCGAGTTCCTCCCTCGGAACGCCGAAGCTGTCCATGGCTACGAAGATATTGGGAACGCCTGGCCTGGCCTTGTGAAACTCGCTGCGCCCGACGAGGTCGGTGTCGCCCAGCTTGAAGCGCTTCCGATAGACGCCGGAAATCATCACTCTGAGCCAAGTTACTCCACTCTTGGGATACCTCAGAATCACGACATCCGCTTTCTCCAACTTCTTGAGTTTTCTGCGGTTTCTCGACCAGGTCCTGAACTTGACTTGTAACGACTGCAATCTCATTTCATCACTCTTGGGCGGCCTGCATCGAACGAATATCTCTGCTCAGCCGCTCATGTTGTTTTCGGCCGGCCCAAGGAGTCAGCAGAAGCGGCTCGCTGCCGCTGCTCCGCATGTGGGGCATTACGCGGTCCGGCTGATCGGAGCGAACACGACGTGCGTTCCCCTGAAAGGCAGGGAGAAGTCGACCCTCTTCTCGACGCGAAATCCGGTCGCGCTTATTCTGCCAACGATCTGGTCGACACTGTCCCACCAGGTCGATGCGTAGTAACCGGGATCCCGGCCCAGATCGTCTCTTGATCCGCCGATCAATTCAGCAATGAAGACGCCGGACGGCTTTAGGACGCGCCGGACCTCTTCGAGGATCTTTTCCACGTCGAAGGCATGATCCAGCGAATTGGTATAGATCACGTCAACGCTATTGTCGGCATACTGCAAATGGTGAAAATCGCCGGTCACCACGAAACGGTTATCCGGCCCGGGGTTGAGGTCGATGCCGATGGCAAAGACTCCGCACCCGATGAAGGCCTCAACCTCGGCGCCGGCTCTGGCGCCCAGACAGAGCGCATTTGCTCCGCGGCGAATCTGCGGAATATCCTTGAACCGCTCTGTCAGACCAGAAATCAGTCGCTCGCGCTTCTTGTCGATATGCTTGATTGATTGCAGTTTTGCTTTCTGATGCTCGACGTATTCGGCATAGGTTCCATAGACTTTGCTGCTGACGCCCGACTCGCCTCTGCTCCAGGCATGCTTCTTGCTTAACCACTTGTACAGTTTCATGATCTTGTCCCAACGGCCACGGTTAGCGCCAACACTGATCACGCCGCCGAGGATTGGCGCATGCAACCCGCAAGCATGATTTCGGCAACTTCCGGCTGAAAATGCGTTATCCCGTCTCGATTGTCCAGAGCGAACGGAACCAGGCCTTGCGCATCAGATGGCTGTGATCCCGGACTGATCGACACCACGCTCGCGCGCGGACGCCTTTCATCCCGACGCGTTCGGTCCCTGCGCCTCTGTTTGCGGTTTCATCAGAGGTCTGGTTCCTCACCTGGAGTGGCCTGATCAACCCCCGCCTGGTTTCACGAAGAGCGGCAAGGCGCCGGTCAGCTGTTCGCCATCCGCTCCGGCCTGATCGAAGCTGAGCCCGGCACGCATCTGTGGCATCATCAGGCGCCGGCAGTCGCCACGCCGAAGCGCCGGAGGCGGAGCGCGTTCGCCACCACGAAGACGCTGGACAGCGCCATGGCGCCGGCCGCCAGGGCGGGCGACAGCAGCATGCCGTTGACGGGATAGAGCACGCCCGCCGCCACCGGAATGAGCAGCGCATTGTAGCCGAAGGCCCAGAACAGGTTCTGCCGGATGTTCCTGAGCGTGGCGCGCGAGATGCCGAAGGCCGCAGCGACCCGGCCGGGATCGCCTGACAGCAGCACCACATCGGCGCTTTCGATGGCGATATCGGTGCCGGTGCCCATGGCGATGCCGACATCGGCCGCGGCGAGCGCCGGGGCATCGTTGATGCCGTCGCCGACGAAGGCCACCGCCCGGCCATCCTGCCGCAAGCGCGCGATGGCCGCCACCTTGCCATCAGGCAGCACCTCCGCCTCGACCTCGCTGATGCCGAGAGTCCTGGCCACCGTGTCCGCCGTGCGGCGGCTGTCGCCGGTGACCATGGCGGTCTTGAGCCCGAGCTTGTGCAATTCCGCAATGGCCGCGGCGCTCGACGGCTTCACCGTGTCGGCCACCGCGAGCACTGCCACCAGACGGCCATCGATCGCCGCATAGACCAGCGTCTTGCCTTGCAGGCTGAGCCTTTCCGCCGCTTCCTGAAGCGCCGCCACGTCGAGTCCAAGTTTCGTCATGAAGCGCGCCGCACCCGCCGCCACCTGCCGGCCGGCAGCCGCGCCGCTCGCGCCATGGCCGGGCACCGCCACGAAGCCAGTGACCTCAGGCAGCGCGAGACCCCTGTCCCTGGCGGCGGCAACGATGGCCATGGCGGCCGGATGCTCGGAGCGGCTTTCGACGGCGGCAATCGCCGCCAGGGCGGCGTCGGCATCGACCCCCGGCAGCGTCTCGATATCTGTCAGCACCGGGCGGCCCTCGGTCAGCGGGCCGGGCTTGTCGAAGGCCACGACCTGCACCTGTTGCAGGCTTTGCAGCGCCTCGCCCTTGCGGAACAACACGCCCAGTTCGGCGGCCCGCCCGGTGCCCACCATGATCGAGGTGGGCGTGGCCAGCCCCATGGCGCAGGGGCAGGCGATGATCAGCACCGCCACCGCATTGACGATGGCGTAGCCCCGCGACGGCTGCGGCCCGAGGACCAGCCAGGCGAGGAAGGTGGCCGCCGCCGCCATCACCGGCGGCACGAACCAGGCGGGTATCCGGTCGACCAGCGCCTGGAGCGGCAGCTTCGCGGCCGGCGCCTGCTCCACCATGCGGGTGATGCGGGCGAGCATGGTATCTGCTCCCACCCGCGTGGCGCGATAGGTGAGGCTGCCATTGCTGTTGACGGTGCCGCCCACCACGGCGTCTCCCACCGTTCGGCTCACCGGCATCGGCTCGCAGGTCAGCATCGACTGGTCGACGAAGGACGAACCCGCCGTGACCACGCCATCGACCGGCAGCCGCTCGCCGGGACGGACATGGATGACGTCGCCCGTAATCACCTGCTCGATGGGCAGATCGGCGAGAACACCATCGCGCTCGACACGCGCCGTCTTGGCCTGAAGCCCGATCAGCCGGGCGATGGCCGACCCCGCCCGGCCCTTGGCGCGGGCTTCGAGCAGCCGCCCGAACAGGATCAGCGTGACGATGACGGCGGCGGCCTCAAAATAGACATGGGCCGTGCCGGGCGGCATGAGGTGAGGAAGAAAGGTTGCGACGCTCGAGTAGCCCCAGGCCGCCGTCGCGCCGAGCACCACGAGCGAGTTCATGTCCGGCACGCCGCGCAGCAGGGCCGGAACGCCAGACTTGTAGAAGCGCCAGCCCGGCCCAAACAGCACCGCTGTGGTGAGCAGAAAAAAGACAAGATTGAGCGTGAAACGGTCGATGCCATGCAGCCAGTGCGCCAAAGGCGGAATGAGATGGGCGCCCATCTCGAGCGCGAACACCGGAAGGGTGAGCAACCCTGCCAGCCAGACATCGCGGCGGAGGCGGATTTCCTCCGCTTCCCTGGCCGCGGCGAAGGCCTGCTCTGCGCCGTCCTCCCCGCCCAGGCGGTGCGACTCATAACCAGCCGCGCCGATCGCCGCCTCGATGGAATCGCCGGGCGTTCCGGCAAGCACCGTGACGTTGGCCCGCCCGGCCGCCAGATTGACCGACGCCGACACAACGCCGGGCACGGCAGCAATCGCCTGCTCGACGCGCCTCACGCAGGAGGCGCAAGTCATGCCCAGCACCGAAAAGCTTTCGTCCTCTACGGCGGAGTCGCGGCCCATCCAGCAGTGATGGTCAGGCCCGGGACGAAATTCAAGATGCCGCTTGCGCATGGGGCCTTGACCGGCACGCGGTGGCAGGCTCCAAGGGCTGGGCCGGCGGCAATCCGGCAAGGGAGATCTGTCAGATGAAATTCACCGTCCCGGACCTGAGTTGCGGGCATTGCGCCAGCACGGTGACCAAGGCGATCAAGGCCATCGACCCTGAGGCCGAGGTCAGGGTGGACGTGGCTGGCAAGACGGTGGCGGTGGAAACGGGGCAGCCCGTCTCCGCCGTGGCCGCGGCGCTGGCCGGCGCAGGCTACCCGGCAAGCCCCGCCTGACGCGGTTTCGGCTTCACAAAGCCGTCACTTCCGCTAGGTTCACTGATACTCCACTGGATTGGCCGTGCAGCAGCAAGATTCCCCTCAGCCGGACAGCGAAACGGGTGGCCTGAAACGGCCCCGCCGGCTTTCCGAGATCGTGCGCTCGATCAGCGCCGAAGACGATATCACCGTGGGCAAGCTCGCGGAGTCGCTGGGCGAACGTGCCTTCGGGGCGCTGATGTTCATCTTCGCGGTGCCCAACATCATTCCCACACCACCCGGCACCTCGGCGATTCTCGGCCTGCCGCTGGTGTTCCTCACCTGGCAGGTGATGATCGGGCGGCAGACGCTGTGGCTTCCGGCCGTGGTGCGGGAGCGGCGGATTTCGCGCGATCTCCTGCAGACCTTCGTCTCCAAGATGACCCCGGTGATTGCTATGCTTGAGCGCGTGCTGAAACCGCGGCTCGGGTTTCTCGTGAACACCTACCTTGCCGAGCGGGCGCTCG